>DASTVC010000047.1:0-13161 GCA_035759295.1 Longimicrobium sp.
GAAAAGACGGTGGTGCGGTGGGAGCGGGGGACGGTGGCCCAGAACAAGACTGCGGATACGCTGCTCCGCGTACTGCTCGAGCATCCCGAGGTCGTGGTGTCGTTGAAGCGTAAGAGCGGCTTGGCCAAACCCGCGCGCCGCCGATCGACAGCGACGGCTCCGGCTAAAGCGAAGGGCGCCACGGCCGCACGGACGTAATCCGCTTTCATCTGCAAACGAAAACGCCGCCTCCATCAGTGGGGCGGCGTTTTGCTGCGTGGGTGACCCAGCTCGGCTCAGGGCCGCAGGCGGTTGCGGGGGGCGTGACCCTCCGGCGGCGAGTCCGGATCGTCTTCCGGCTCATTGACGGTGAGCCCGTCCAGACGCGGGGGAGCGAAGCGGCGCACCGTCCTGAGCCAGGGCCGCTCGCCGCGTTGATGCGCCGCGACCTCTTCAAGGCCCTCGATCAGCAGCTCTCCGAAGTTCTCGTCGTTCACCATGCGGACTCCTTTGATTCGAAGGTGAAGGGGTCGGCTCAGACGCCGGGCTCCATCATCATCACGGCGGCCATGGACTCGATGCCGTCCCACAGGTTCTGCAGGCGCAGGTTCTCGTCCTCGGCATGCTGGTTGTTGTCGTGGTTCACCACGGGGACGCTGATGGTTCGCGTGCCCAGCGCCTCGCTGATGATGGACAGCGGCAGGCTGCCGCCCAGCGTGGGCAGGGCGTAAACAGGTTCGGCGGGGGTGGTGGACTGCACGGCCCTCAGCACGGCACGCGAGATGGGCAGGTCCATGGGGGTGCGCTCGGCGTTGTAGCCGCCGCCGCGCACGCGCACCCACGCCACCCGCGGCGAGCTGCGCCGCTCCTCGGGGGTGGGCGCGTGGTCCAGGACGCGGAATCCCTGCCCCTGGATGTGGTCCACCAGCTTCTGCACCTGCCGGCGGTGGTCGTTGCCGCGCACCAGGCGCAGGTCCAGCGCCGCCGTGGCTTCCGTGGGGATCACGTTGCGCGCGCCGGCCCCGATGCCGCCGCTCTCGAAGCCGTTCACGTTCAGCGAGGGGAGCGTGATGAGCTCCGCGAGGGGGGGGCCGGTGATCTCCGGGAGCGCGATCCCGAGCTCCTGCATGAGCTCGGCGTCGTTGAACGGCAGGTTGCGGATGGCCTCGCGCTCCGCGGGGCCCAGCGGCTCCACGTCGTCGTACCAGCCGGCGACGCTCACGCGGCCGTGGGCGTCCTTCATGCTCGCGAGGAGCTGCGCCAGCAGCATGGCGGGGTTGGGCGCCCAGTTGCCGTAGTGCCCGGAGTGGAGCGGGCGCGCGGGGCCGTACACCGTCACATCCACGTTCACGTCGCCGCGCACGCCGTACGACACCTGCTTGCGGCCGCTCTGGTGCACCGGCCCGTCGGCGATGATCCACGCGTCGGCGCGCAGGGCGGCGGCGTGGCGGCGCAGCAGCTCGCCCAGGTGCGGCGAGCCGGCCTCTTCCTCGCCCTCGAAGAAGAACTTGAGGTTCGACGTTGGTGCCAGGCCGTTCGCACGCAGTGCGTCCACGGCGGAGAGGATGGCCATTACCCCCGCCTTGTCGTCCGACGCGGAGCGGGCGTACAGTCGCCACTCGGGGTCGATCGGCTGGCCGGGCGCGGGGAAGGGGACGATCTGCCCACCGCGGTCGTGGCGCGCGGTGCGGAAGACGGGGCGCCAGGGGTGGCTGCCGTGCCAGGCGGCGCTGTCCGTGGGCTGGCCGTCGTAGTGCGCGTAGAGCACCACGGTGCGGGTGGCGCCGGGGACGGTCCACTCGCCGTAGACGGCGGGGGGCGAGCCCTCGGACTCCAGCAGCCGCGGGTTCAGGCCGCGGCGCCGCATCATCTCCACCAGGTGCTCGGCGTTGCGGCGGATGTCGGCCGGGTTGCTGGCCAGGTTGGGGAGCGCCAGAAAGTCCACGTACTCGCGCAGCAGGGCGTGCTCGTTGGCCTGCCGCCACTCGCGGATCCGCGGCGTCTGCGCCTGGAGCGGAGGGGAAAGGACGGCGGCGAGAAAGCCCATGGCGAGGAACGTCGGGCGAAGGATCGGGGAGCGGATCATGGGTGGTCGCGGGCGGAGCGGGACGGGAGCGCCGGCGGGTGCGGACCGGGAGAAGAATGGTCGCGGGGAAGCCCGCCCGACGCAAGCCGATCGGTCGACCGCGCGGAGGACGTGGCCGACGAAGATCGAAGTCGCGTGAGGGATGCGCGCCCGGAGGGCCGAGAACACGGCGCGGATGCACGAGCGATGCGGAAACGCGGAGACGCCGGTGAGCGCCGGGGGCTCGGCGCAGTTGGCAACAGTTGTATCGTTGCCTACTGCGCGCGCAGCCCGGCCCGGAGCGCAGCGGAGGGACACGCCCAAACCCGCCGTTCAAATCTTTCGAATCACCCCACGCGGAAGATGGGCGTCCGCGCCTCGTACCGGCGCGACGGCAGCCCCAGCAGCCGCACGAAGATGCGCCGCACGCCGCGCTCTACGGAGTGCGGCTGGCGGTCGGCCTCGGCGGGGCGGGCCTCGCCGCGCAGCCAGCGTCGGAGGTCGTCCACCTCGTCCAGCGACAGCGTCTCCACGTTCAGCCGCACCAGGTAGTAGTGCCGGCCGCCCGTGGCCGGGTGCAGCGTGGGCGCCATGGTGGTCCGAAGCGCCCGCTCCGCCGCACCCAGGGTGGAGTAGCGGCGCTGCACGCGGCCGTCCTCCAGCGTGTACCCTTCGCCCAGCGGCGCGCGCAGCAGGGCGCGCGACATCTCCTGCACGCCGACCAGCTGGTCGAAGGGCTCCGCCTTGAGCCACAGCTCAACCCGGCAGTGAAAGCGCAGCGGCAGCCCGTTCTGCAGGGCGTCGCGCAGGGCGCGGTCGCGAAGGACGCCGTTCAGCCTCACCTCGGGGCGCCAGCGAACGGACGGGCCGCCCGCCATGACGGTGAGCGGCCTGCGCGACTGCGCCAGGGCCGGCGCCGCGTGCAGCAGCGCCAGCGCGAACAGCAGGGCGAACGCCAGCCGGGGGGCGCGAATCAAAAGCGCGGTGCGAGGCGGATGAAGAAGTTCAGGCCGCCGCGGCCGTACACGTCGTGCACCGGCGTGGCCACGTACACCCCCAGGTCGCCCAGCAGGATGCCCGCGCCCACGTCGACGGCGGCGGCCTCGTCGTGGTGGTCGTCCAGGCTGGTCCACCCGGCGCCCGCGTCCACGAAGAAGACCCAGTTCAGGTCGGCGTCCACCATCCGCAGCTCGGCCCACGCCCCGCCGTCCTCCTCTCCACCCTCGTCGTCCTCGCCCGAGCGCGCGCTCCCCCCCAGCGGCAGGCGCAGGGAAACGTCGCCGCGGTACTCGGCCTGGAAAAGGGCGAAGCGGTCGCAGCCGTAGCCGTTGAAGAAGCGGGTACCGTCGCGCCCCAGGGTGCGGGTGCCCGCGTACAGGCGCGCGCCGCAGTCCAGCGAGAACAGCCCGTAGCCGGGAAGCGTTCCCGCGCCGCCCAGCGCGTGCTGGCGCTGCGGGGGAAGGGGAAACACGGACATCGATCCGCCGGCGGCGATGCGCAGGTTGAGCCGCTGCGAAGGGCTGATGCGGTTGTAGCGGCGCAGGTCCAGCAGCGCCCGCGTGTACTCGCCAAAGCGGTTGGAAGGGATGACGATGGGATTGCCCGAGCTGTTGGAGACGTAGGTGGGGCGGACCAGGTCGGACCCCAGCGTGTGCTCCACCTCGGCGCGGACGTACCAGCCGCTGGACGGGTCGAACGCCTCGCTGCGGGTGTCGAGGACGGCGGTGCCCACCAGCGCCCGCAGCGGCCCTTCGGCCACCAGCGGCTGCATGCGCCACGCGCGGTCGTTGTTCAGCAGCGCCCACGGGGTGGCGGGGGCCACGCTGTGGTGGTCCTCCCACAGCAGCTCGCCGGTCACCGTGACGGGCGACCCGGTGGGCGTGACCATGGCGTACGCGCTCCACCCCTCGCGCAGGTAGTGGTCGCGAAAGTCGCGGTGCAGCACGAAGGTGGAAAGGCTGTTCTCCAGGTCCGTCAGGTGCCACCCCTCGATGGGATCGACGACGGAGAACGCCCGCGCGCCCACGCGGACGGCCTGGTAGCCGCCCAGGAACTGCTCCACGCGCACGTCGTATCCCCAGGTGTCCGCGCCCGTCTCCGACTCCGGGTCGGCGGTGCGCAGGATCCCCATCGCCCGCACCCGCAGCGGGTTGCTGCCGCCGGTCTCCAGCGCGGCGCCCAGGTGGATGGGCAGGCCTTCCACCCGGTTGTAGCTGCGGCCGGGGGAGAAGATGAGCTCCGCCGACCCCCGCTTGTCCACGCGCCGCTCCTCCTCCCGCCGCCCGCCCTCCGCCGCGGCGGCCCCGGGGCCCATCGGCCGCGCGGCTTCTCCGGGACAGGCGCCGCAGCGGCCGACGACGTCCACGCGCCCTTCACGGCGGCAGTGAGTGACCGGCTCGTCGAACACCACCATGTCGCCGGTGACGCTGGCCTCCTGCTCCCCCGCGATCTCGCCGCCCACGACGATCACGTCGCCGCCCACCTCGGCGCCGTCGGCCAGCTGCAGGTTGCCGTTGACCACGACCACGTTGCCGTCCACGCGGCCGGCCAGCTGCAGGTCGCCCTCCAGCACGGCCAGGTCGGAGGCGACGGTGCGGCCGGCCTCCACGGCGGTCTGCCCTTCGTGGCGCTCGGTGGCGGGGTCGTTCAGCACTTCGGTGATCCGCTCGGCCAGGTCGCGCGGCAGGGTGCCGGTTTCCTGCGCGCGCGCCGCGGGGGGTGCGGCCAGCGCCAGGGCGGCGAGAGCGGTCAGCGCATGGATGCGCATGGTTCCTCCAGACAGGGATCGGCGGACGTGGTGCCGGTGTGCGGCACACGCCGCGGGGCGAAGCGCGTGCCCGCGCCGCCCGGTCTCGCAAGGTGTTGATTGATGCGGACTTGCCGTTTCAAGCCGCGACGGGTGGGCCGCGGCGGCCGTAGCGATCTGACACACAGTAACGCCGCAGGTGTCAACGCGCGACATCCAGGCGCCGCATGCGGCGGTACAGGTTGGCGCGGTCCGTCCGCAGCTTGCGCGCGGCCTCGGCCACGTTGCCGTCCGCGAACTCCAGCGCGCCCAGCAGCAGCTGCCGCTCGTAGTCGTCCAGCCGGTCGCTGAGCGTGCGGTCGTCGTCGTCGTGGTAGGCGGCGGTGTCCACGGGGATCGGCCCGTCCGCGGCCAGGATCGAACGGATCTCCGTGGCGCCCACCTCCATCCCCGCGTGCAGGATGCTCACCCGCTCCAGGATGTTGGCCAGCTCGCGCACGTTCCCCGGCCAGGGGTGCCGCGCCAGCGCCTCCATCCCCTCGGGGCTGATGCGGGGCGGCCGCAGCCCGTGGCGCCGCTGGTTGCGGCGGAGAAAGTGCTCGATGAGCAGCGGCACGTCGCCCGGGCGCTCGCGCAGGGGGGCAAGATGCAGCGGGATCACGTGCAGGCGAAAGAACAGGTCCTCGCGAAAGCGGCCCCCCTGCACCTCGGCGCGCAGGTCCTTGTTGGTGGCCGTCAGCACGCGCACGTCCACGGGAATGGGGCCGGATCCTCCGACCCGCTCGATCTCGCCCGCCTCCAGCGCGCGCAGCAGCTTGGCCTGCGCTTCCAGGCTCAGGTCGCCCACCTCGTCCAGAAAGAGCGTGCCGCCGCTGGCCAGCTCGAAGCGGCCGCGGTGCCGCTCGGTGGCCCCGGTGAACGCGCCCTTCTCGTGCCCGAACATCTCCGACTCCACCAGGTCGCGCGGGATCGCGGCGCAGTTGAGCTTGATGTACGGCCCCGCCGCCCGCTGCGAGCCCCGGTGGATGAGCGACGCCGCCACCTCCTTCCCCGTCCCCGACTCGCCGGTGATGAGCACCCGCGCGTCGGTGGGTGCGATGCGGGCGATCATCTCGCGCACCTTCTCCACGGCCGCGCTGCGCCCCACCATCTCCTCGCCGGTGCCCAGCTCTTCCAGCAGCACGCGGTTGATGTCGCGCGACTTCCGCAGCTCCAGCGCGGACGCCAGCGTCAGCAGCACCGCTTCGGGGGTGAGCGGCTTTTCGATGAAGTGGTAGGCGCCCAGCTTGGTGGCCTTCACGGCGTCGCCCAGCGAGGCGCGGCCGCTCATCATGATCACCGGCAGGTGCGGCGCCGCCTCGCGCAGGCGGGGGAGGGCGTCGAGGCCCGTCTCGCCCTCCATGTACAGGTCCATCAGCACCGCGTCGGGCTCTTCGGACTGCACCTCGGCCAGCGCGGCGCGGGCGCTGCCGGCTTCGCGGGTCTGGTAGCCCTCGGCGCGCAGCAGGCTGCCCAGCATCCGGCGGATGTTGGGCTCGTCGTCAACGATCAGGATGCTGGCTGGCATCAGGCGGGCGCGGGGGTGCGGAAGGCGGCGCGGCCCGACGTGTGTCATCGGGACGCGCCTTCTACGCCGCGCCCGCGCGCAAGGTTTCCCTCAGGCGATCCTCACGATCGGCGCGCGAGTGCGTGTTCGAAGGATAACAGGTTACGAATGAACGGATTGGGACGTTATAGGGATTGTGAGACAGCCCCTGGTGAGCTTCGGGGAGAATTGTGCGAGATGGTGGGCCGCCCCCCTCCCCGGCCCTCCCCCGCAAACAGCGCGGGGGAGGGAGGTGCGACGCACCTTCCGGAGCGGGATTGAAGTTCAACCTCCCCCAGGGGTTGAACCCCACCGGCCGAGGATGCGAAATGCAGGCGCGAGAACGGTTTTTTGAGCGGCCGCACGCGCAACCTGCACGCCGAATTCCCGGCATCGCGCAGCCTGCACGGCCTTGGTGACACCTGCGTTGGCACCTTTGACACGCAGCCCCCTGCCCCAGCCCCCGGCCAACGCCCGGCGGACCAGGCAGGCGGCGGGGCGGGAGGCCGTACACCATCCGGAAGTACGGCCCCGCAACTTGAGGCGTAATTGATTCGGCGGCCGTTGTAATTGTCAAATGGGTACTTGACGAAACCGGCCAGAGTGGACGTCCGGCCAGATATCCCTGTTCACGTGGCGGGTGGCTTCCCATGAGCAACGCGGGAGCGTCAGCGGCCCGCGAGGACCGCGTCCCGGATCCGCGCGTACAGCGCTCGCGCCTCCACGCGCGCCGGCTCGGGCGAAAATCCCGGCTGGTCGGCCAGCAAACCGGCGTTGCGGCCGCCCCACAGCGCACAGAAAGCGACCTGCTGCGCGCCGGCTTCCTGCACGCGCACCGCCAGCGGCCACCGGAGGCCGACTGGGGCGGCCCAAGTGACCACGGTCGTGCCTGGCGCGCGCCTCGCGACGGTGTAGCCCTCGCGGCGGAGCACCGCGGCGGCCGTGTCCAGCGCCTCCCCGGCCGTGCCCCGGATCGCCGTGGTGTCAGCGAAGCGCCAGAAGGTCAGGCTGCCTCTGACCTCCCCGGTGAAGTTGCAGCTGCGCGACGGCGCTACGGGAGCGATCGGGCGCGCGTTGGACGCGCACGCGGTGGCAAGGGCACCGAGGGACGCGGCGAGCAGGATCGAGGTCATGGCGCGGAAGGTCATCGGACCCGTGCGAGTAGAGGGAGCCGGAAGGTGCACGGCTCTCGCGAGTCCGGCACGGGAAGCAGGTGGCCCCGCCCCGCGTGAGCGGGGGCGTGCCCCTCGCGCAGGACGATCCGGAGCGGGCTCGAAGTTCTCCTCTCCCCCCTGCAGTTCGGGGGGGGAGAGGCCGGGAGAGGGGGGCACCCGCGGGCGCCAGTTCGATCTTTTTCGTCGAGCCCCGGTTTCCAGCGGAGTCGGACGCCCTGCCGCCGCTACCGCCGCGTCTGGGCCGGTGCCGGCTTCGTGGTGTCGCGGGGGGCGGGGCGCCAGCGGATGGCCTGCATAACCGAGTCGATGGCGGCGCGCGTCTTCAGCTCGCCGGTGCGCGTGTAGATGGCGCGGCCCCGCTCGTCCAGCACCAGGGTGATGGGGACGGTGCCGGCGCGGTACATCCCCGCCACCTTCTCGTCGGGAAAGCGCACGGTGGGGTAGGGCAGCGCGTGCTTGGCGATGTACTGCCGCGTGGCGTCCACCGAGTCCAGCGACACGCCGTAGACGGCGGCGCGGATGGAGGTCATGGTATCCGCCGCGGCCTTGATCTGCTTCCAGGCGGGAATGCTGCTCAGGCAGTAGGGGCAGGTGGTGGTGTACATCAGCAGCACCTGCCGCCCCTCCCCCGGCACCTCGCCGATGGTGGCGGGCTGGCCTTCGATGGTCGGCGTCTGGAAGGCGGGCATCCACATGCCGCGGATGGGCTCCGTGCGCGCCTGCCGAAGATCGTACTGCGCCTTTTCCACCTGCTCGATCAGGGTGCGCTTCTGCTGGCCCAGCACCACCACCAGCACCGCCGCGGCGGCCAGCGCAACGTAGGGTAGACTGCGGAAAAGGCGGTCCTGCATGGCTCTCGCTCCGTTCGGCGGGGGGATGCGTGCACTCTTGATTCACAATTTACGTCGCGGAACGGATGATTCAAGCCCCGCGCTTTCCGCTCCCTGCCCGCCGCGCTACAATCCCCGGCCGGCTACGCAGCCCACGCCACGTCCGTCCAGGCTCCCGAATGCGCATCCACCAAACCGTCGTCGCCGCCCTGCTCCTGGCCTGCGGCTGCGCGCCCGCGGCGGCCGCGCAGACGGCGGTGCTGCGCCCCGGGAGCGTCGAGGTGTCCACGCAGGCGATCACCGACCGCGTGGACGAGTTCGAGGTCCAGGCGGGCGGCGACGGGTGGGTGCCGGTGGGGCGGATGACGCTGCGCACCCGCCTGGCCACCGTCGGCGGAGTGGAGGCCGTGGTGCGGACGGAGCGGATCTGGATGGACGACGAGCTGGTGCAGCTGGACTCGTTCACGCTGCACCGGAAGACGCTGGCGCCGCTGGCCATGCACTCGTCATCCACCGAAACGGGGGTGGAGCTGGCGTTCACCCCCGGCAGCGTGCGCCAGGTGGACGACGGCGACTGGGGGGCCGACACCTCCCACGTCCCCCTCCCGGAGCCGGTCTTTGCCGCCGGCACCACCGACCTGCTGCTGGGCTCGCTTCCGCTGGCGCCCGGCTACCACGCGGAGCTGGCCGTCTTCGACGCGGAGGACGGCATCGACACCATCGCCATCGAGGTGGAGGCGGTCGAGGAGGTGCCCCTTCCGGAGGGCGGCAGCGTGTCGGCGTGGCGCGTGGGGGTGACCGAGGGGTTCCTGGTGTCGACGTACTGGATGGACCGGGAATCGCATACGCTGGTGCAGTTCGAGAGCTCGGACGGCAGCCTGCGCATCGTGCGATCGCGGGGAGGTCGCAGCCGCGCGCGCCCCACCCGCTGAACCCGGAACCGCCCCATGAGCGACGCCCCGTCCCACGTCCGCATCACCCTCAACGCGCCGCCGGAGGGCGACGTGGATGCCCGCGACATCCGCCAGAGCCTGTCCGCCGTGGTGCAGACGGGCCCGCACCTGTGGCTGGGGTGCGACGAGACGGCCACGCTGGAGCGCGTGACGCGGCGGGACGACGGCGGCTACGGCGACCACCGCACCTACCGCATCGAGGACGTGCTCGACCTCCCCGGCGGCGGCGAGGGCGAGGTGGACGTGGAAGGCCTGGCGTGGGCGCCGCCGTACCTGTGGATCGTGGGCTCCCACGGCCGCAAGCGGGGAAAGGCGGACCCGGCGGAGGGGGCGGAAAAGGCGTTCAAGGCGCTGGCGGACGTGGACCTGGACGAGAACCGCTACCTGCTGGGCCGCATTCCGCTGGAGGAGGACCCGCAAGGCGGCGGCCTGGTGCCGCGCCGCGCCTGCCCCGATCCGCGCGACCCCTCCCGCACCCTGACCGCCGCGCGGCTCAAGGGGCGCGGGCAGCAGAGCGCGCTGATGCAGGCCATCGGCGACGACGAGCACCTGCGGCGTTATCTGAAGATCCCCGGCAAGGACAACGGCTTCGACGTGGAAGGGCTGGCCGCGGCGAACGGGCGGCTGTTCCTGGGGCTGCGCGGGCCCGTGGTCCGCGGCTGGGCGGTGGTGCTGGAGGTAAAGCCGGTAAAGTGCGGCCGCCCCGAACGGCTCAAGCTCAAGCGCATCGGCCCGGACGGGCGCCGCTACTGCAAGCACTTCCTCGACCTCGACGGCCTGGGCGTGCGCGAGATCACGGCGGACGGCGACGACCTGCTGGTGCTGGCGGGGCCCACGATGTCCGTCCGCGCGCCGGCCACCCTCTTCCGCTGGCGCGGCGCGGCGAAGCTGGAGGCCGATTCCATCACCGCCCGCGACGCGCTGGAGAAGCTGCTGGACCTGCCGCACGACGTGGACGGCGGCGAAGACCACCCTGAGGGCATCTGCTGCCTGGAGAGCGAAGGATCACAGGCGGACCAGGTGCTTGTCGTCTACGATTCCGGCGGGCCGGGGCGGCAGGACGGCGACGCGGTGGTGGCGGACGTGTTCCCCCTCGGCGGCGGGGAGCGCGACGAGGATCTGGAATCCCTCTTCCCCGCCCGGGACGGCGGCGGGGATGGGGACGGCGAGGACCGGGACGGAGGACGGGGAGAGGAATGAGCGAGCCGTATCACGTGTTCATCAAGGCGGGCGACTCCGTGCGCGAGGTAGAGGCCGCGCTGGACGCGCTCAAGGGGCGCGGCGTGACGCGCGCGGATGCCGGGCTGTACAAGTGCATGTACGTGACCCGCGCCGACCAGACGGTGCTGATGACGGAGTCGCGCGACACGGCGCTGGCGGCGGAGATGCGCGGGCGCCCCGGCTGGGTGGAGCCCGGCGACCGCCCGCTGGACAACTAGACGGCGCCATGCTGCACGTCACCAACGGCGACAGCGCGGCGGAGCGCATTCGCGCGGCGGGGGTGCCGGGTGAGATCCTTCCCTGGCGCGACGTGCTGCACGACGGCCCCGTCCCCGCCGGCCTGCCGCTGGAGCGCCTGAGCGACGTACGCGCCGAGTTCATCGCCGCGCACGGCTGGGGCGACGCGGACGAGGTGCGCCGCTCCTTCCATGAGCGCGACCGCACGCTGGCGGCCGCGGTGGACCAGGGCGAGGTGGTGCTCTGGTTCGAGCACGACCTGTACGACCAGTTGCAGCTCATCCAGCTGCTGGACTGGTTCGCGGACCATCCGCACCTGCGCCTCACCCTCATCAACCCGGCCGAGTACCTGGGGATGATGGATGCGGCGCGGATGCGCGCGCTCTTCGACGCGCGCCGGGACGTCACCCCCGGGCAGATCGCGCTGGCGCGCTGGGCGTGGGACGCCTTCCGGGGCGCGGACCCGCGCTTTGTCGAGACCGTGATCGAGGCCGACGACGCGGGGGCGCTCCCCCACCTGTCCGCGGCGCTGAGCCGGCTGCTGGAGGAGTATCCCGCCGTCCAGGACGGGCTTTCGCGCTCGGAGCGGCAGGCGCTGCGGGCGTTCACGGCCGGCCACCGGACACTGCGCGACGCCTATCCCGCCGCCCACCACGACGTGGAAGACGCCATCTGGCTGGGCGACTGGGGCTTCGCGTCCATCGTGGACGCCCTGGCCGTGGGCTCCACGCCGCTGCTGGCGTACGAGGGCGATCCGGCGGATACGGGGGATGGAGACGCCCGGATGGACCGGCGCGCGGCGATCACGGAGGCGGGGCGCGAGGTGCTGGCGGGGCTGATGGACGCGGTGTGGATGAACGGCGTGGACCGGTGGATTGGCGGTGTGTACCTGCTGGGGCGCGACATCCGCTGGCGCTGGGACGACGAGCAGGAGCGCATCGTGGAGTGGCCCGACATCCGCCCGCCGAATCTCTGAGGGCCCGCTTTCGCGTAGAGTGGCACGCATCCTTCCACGGAGCGGCGAATCGATCCGTTCTACCCGGCACTCGCACTCGGAAACCAGGCACTTTCTTGGAGATCGGCCGGCTTACCCTGCCGCCGCTGCGCGACGAAGAAGAAAAGCGCACGCGGCTGATGAAGATGAAGCGCCTGGCCACCGGGCTGCTGGTGTTCGCGACGCTGGTGTTCATCATCACCAGCATCTTCGAGCACCGCTGGCCGGGACTGGGCTACATCCGCGCGACGGCCGAAGCCGCCATGGTGGGCGCCATCGCCGACTGGTTCGCGGTGACGGCGCTGTTCCGCTATCCGCTGGGGATTCCCATCCCGCACACGGCCATCATCCCCAGCCGCAAGGACAAGATCGGCATCAGCCTGGGCAACTTCGTCCAGAACAACTTCCTGTCGCCCCCCGTCATCGTCGCCCGCATCCGCTCGGCCAACGTGGCGAAGAAGCTGGCGGAGTGGCTGGCGGACCCCGCGCACGGCGACACCGTGGGCAAGCACGCGGCGGCGGGCGTGAGCGGCCTGGTGCAGGTGCTGCGCGACGGGGAGATCCAGGAGATCATCGAGACCAGCGTCATCAGCCGGGTTCGCGGCACGCAGGTGGCGCCGCTGATGGGAAAGGTGCTCTCGCTGGTGACGGCGGAGAACCGGCACCAGGAGCTGCTGGACAGCGCCATCCGCCTGTTCGAGCGGCTGTTCGACGAGAACCGCGAAGCGCTGCGGGCCAAGATCAGCCGCGAGACGCCGTGGTGGATGCCCACGGCGGTGGACGACCAGATCTACCAGAAACTCGTCCGCAGCGTGGAAAAGACGCTGCACGAGGTGACCAGCGACCCCGACCATCCGCTGCGCCACCGCTTCAACGAGGCCGTCGGCGAGTTCGTGGAGCGGCTGCGCAGCTCGCCGGAGATGATCGCCCGCGGCGAAGAGCTCAAGGAAGAGGTGCTGCGGCACCCGGCGGTGCGCGAGTACTCCGGCAGCCTGTGGGCGGACGTGAAAGGCTCCGTGCTGCGCCACAGCGCCGACCCGCAGAGCGAGTTCCGCCGCCGCGTGGGCCACGCGGTAACGCGGTTCGGCGCGTCGCTGCAGGAGGACCAGGAGCTGCTGGAAAAGGTGAACGGGTGGGTGGAGCAGGCGGTTCTGTACGTCGTCGACCAGTACCGCCACGAGGTAGCCGCGCTCATCGAGACCACGGTGGCCGCCTGGGACCCGGAAGACACCACGCAGAAGATCGAGCTGCAGATCGGCCGCGACCTGCAGTACATCCGCATCAACGGCACGCTGGTGGGCGGGCTCGTGGGCCTCGTGCTGTACAGCCTGACCCAGCTCCTGGGCCACGGATAAGCGCGTGACCGACGTCGCGCC
>DASTVC010000048.1:0-4057 GCA_035759295.1 Longimicrobium sp.
GGCGGGCGGCTGGAGGGCGGCCGCATCCGCATCGCCGCGCGGCGGACGGACGGCGTGCTGCGGCTGGAGGTGGAGGATGATGGCGCCGGCTTTGTCCGCGGCGCGCGCGAGGGCACGGGGCTGGGCAACCTGCGCGCGCGCCTGGCCACCCTCTACGGCGACCGCGCCTCGCTGGCCGTCGAGCCGCTCCCCCGCGGCACCCTCGCCACCGTCCAGCTGCCGGCAGACATCGCGTGAGCCGCTAACAGATTGGTCTCACGCAGAGTTAGCAGAGTTAGCAGAGGGTGGTTCCGGCACGTGCTTCCATTCCTTTGTAACCCCTCTGCAGCATTGAGGAATGAATCGTGGCACTCACGTTCCGCCGGCACGAACAAACTCTGCTAACTCTGATAACTCTGCGTGAGACCCCGTCTTTGAGAGCCCGTGGCGGCCCTGGTATCCTGAATATTCGGTTGATGGAGATACGATGCGGGTGCTGATCGTGGACGACGAGCCGGCGGCGCGGCGGCGGCTGGCGCTGATGCTGGAAGATCTGGACGAAGAGGTCGTCGGCCAGGCGGCCAACGGCGTGGAGGCGCTGCAGATGGTGGCCGAGCGGCGCCCCGAGCTGCTGCTGCTGGACGTGGAGATGCCCGAGGTGGACGGCTTCGACGTGCTGCGGCACGTAGGCGAGCCGCGCCCGCTGGTCGTCTTTCAGACCGCGTACGACGAATACGCCCTGCGCGCCTTTGAGCACGCCGCGCTGGACTACCTGGTAAAACCGGTTACGCGCGCCGGGCTGGAGCGCGCCCTGGCCCGCGCGCGTGAGCGCCTGGCCGCGCCCGCGCTTCCGCACCTGGACGAGCAGGTGGTGCAGGCGCTGCGCTCCGCCGCGGGCGTGGGCGGCGCGCAGCGGCGGCGCCTGCTGGTGCGCGAAGGCCGCGGCCACCGCCTGGTCGCGCTCGACGAGGTCGTCCGCTTCTCCGCCGAAGAAGGCCTGAGCCACGCGCACCTCACCGCCGGAACCAGGCACCTCACCGACTACACCCTCGCCGAGCTGGAAACGCGCGCCGGCGACGCCTTCGTCCGCGTGAGCCGCGCGGACCTGGTGCGCGTGGACGCCGTCTCCCGTGTCACCCGCAACGGCGACGGCAGCGCCACCCTGGGCCTCTCCGACGGCTCCACGGTCCACGTCAGCCGCCGCCGCGCCCCGGAGGTGTGGGCGCTGCTGGAGGGATGATTCCATCGCCCGACCAAGAGGATGAGCGGATAAATCCGCTGCTGGTAAAGCGATAAGCCCCGTATCGGCTCGCTGGCGCTCGCCGAACGGGGCTTCAACCGCTCGGGTCAGCAGGGGCCGGCGTGATGGTCGCCTGCAGCGTCGCCGGATGTTCCACGCCGCGACGGCCCCGGCTTGCGCGAGAAGGTGAAGCCCCGCACGGACGCGCCAGCGGCCGGGCGGGGCTTATCGCTGTCCCAGCGGCGGGTTCACCCGCTCACGCGAGACTCGCGCAATGGACTGTCCAAACGGAACACTGGACGCGCGTGTCCTGTCAGTAGCAGATTGATCGCAGTCGAACTTCCTGCATCTTCCACAACCCGATTCGTCCTCACATGCCGCGCATCCCCGTATCCGCGCAGGCGCTTGCGGCCGCCATGAACGCCGAGCTCTACCGGCGCGGAGTGCCGGCGTTCGTGCGCGTGGAGGCGGTGGTGCGCGCGCCGGCGGGGGAAGGTGTGGACGGCTCGGACTGGACGTTCTCGCTGGAGCGCTCCCCCGTGCCGCTGCACGACGACGCGACGGCCGCGCGCTACGCCGAGGCGCTGTTCCGCTACGAAGACGAGGTGGATGCGGTGGCCTGTTGGGCGGCCGAGCGGTTCGAGCCGGGGTGGGAAGCGGAGGCATCGCGCGGCGCGGTCTTTACCCCCGCGCCGGAGCCGGGGAGGCCACCGGTGCCGCGGATCGGACAGCCGGTGGCGGCGGAAAACGGAACGGGCGGGGAGTGATCCCCGCCCGTTCGGCGTTTGCGGCGATCCGTCCACGTCCACCACACCCTCTACCCCCCCCACCGAGGCCGCCAGTCCGCGAAGGCGGACTTCGTGTGGTCGTTGCCGCGAATTTATTCGCCCTTGCCGCCTTGCCTGCCCCTCGCCGCCGAAACCTCAGGCGCGTCCATCGACGGGGCGCGCGTCCGCCGCGGCGTCGCCGTCCGTGCCCTCGTCCGCGTCGTGCTCGCCCGGCGCGTCGTCTTCCCCGGCCGCGGAGCCGCCTTCGCGGTGGCGCACCCGGTCCAGCAGGTCGCGCGACGACTCAAGCATCTCGCGCGTCTTGCGGATCACGTCGCGGGTCCGCTCCACCACCTCCGAGACGGTGCGGTCGGTGATCCTGGGTCTGCCGTGCTCCTCGTCGGACGGCGTGTCGGGCGTGGGATCGGCGTCGGTCACGAAGGTCTCGCGGTGCAGTGGGACGGCGGGGCGGAGCGGGGACGCGGGACGCGGCGCTGCTGCCGCACATACGCTAAGGGTAAGCGGACGCCTCCGTTTTCGCAAACACGGCACATGTTTCCGCGCGCCGCGCGCCGGCCCCGCGCGAATGGCCCGCAACGTGCTTTCCCACCCGCCCGCACCCACTGCAACCGGACGGGAATCACGCGGATGGAGATGACGATCAACTGCCGGCTGGCCTCTTCCCTCGCGCAGCGGATGCGGGACGCGCGGGAAGACCTTGCGCGCCGGTGGCTGGAACGGATCGCCGCCCGCGTGGACATCGACCCCAACCACGTCTTTCCCACCGACGAGCTGCTGGACCACGTTCCTCTGCTCATGGACCACATTGCCGACTACCTGGAAAACCCGGCGGAGGAGATCACCGCCGACGCCCCGGTCATCGGCAAGGCGCTGGAGCTGGGCGAGCTGCGCCACGCGCAGGGCTTCGACGCGCACCAGATCCTCAAGGAGTACGAGCTGCTGGGCGGCGTGCTGTTCAGCTTTCTGGTCCGCAGCGCCGACGAGATCGACGAGCCGTGCTCGCGCTCGGAGCTGCTGGCGTGCGCCCACCGGCTGTTCCGCGCCGTGGCCGTCATCCAGCAGTACTCCACGCAGCAGTACCTGCGGCTGGCGGCGGAGCAGGTGCGCGAGCGCGAGGACCGGCTGCGCAGCTTCAACCGCATGGTGACGCACGAGCTCAAGAACCGCATCAGCTCCGTGCTGGGCGCCGGGCAGCTGCTGGAAGATCCGGAGATCTCCGCCGACCCCGCCCGCCGCGCCCGCTTCGCGAAGATGGTCACGCAGAACGCGGACGCCATGCAGGAGGTGCTGCAGAACCTCCTGGAGCTCAGCAAGACCGATCCCGACACGCGGCGCCACCGCAACGTGCCGCTGCCGCGCGCCGCGTCGGAGGTGGGCCGCCAGCTGCGCGAGATGGCGCAGCACGCCGGGGTGCGGGTGGTGATGGACGACCTGGCCGACGTGGAGGTGAACGCCGGCGCGGTGGAGCTGTGCCTGACCAACTACCTGTCCAACGCCATCAAGTACGCCGACCCCGCCCGCGAGGACCGCTGGGTGCGCGTGTGGAGCCGCACCGACGCCACGGACGACGGCTGCGAGCTGGTGATCGCGGTGGAGGACAACGGCCTAGGCGTGCCCGAGGACGCGCGCGACAAGCTGTTCGACCGCTTCTTCCGCGCGCACACGGTGACGGGGGTGGAGGGGACGGGACTGGGGCTCAGCATCGTCCGCGACACGGTGGAGGGGCAGGGGGGGCGCGCCTGGGCGGAGTTCGACGGGGTGGAGGGATCGCGCTTTCTCCTTTCGCTCCCCTGCCGCCGCTCCGCCGACCGCGAGCGCCGCGGCGGCACGCCGGGCGCCTGATGATGGGATGATTCCGCGCATCCGCATAGTTGACTTCCTGAGGGAGCGCCCACCCGGAACCTGAAGCCAGGAAACCGTTTGGGCGCGACCGAAGGACCTCTTCTCCGCCGCTGCGGGGCCAGCTGTCGAGCGCCGGAGCCAGCCCCACGGTTCTGCCGGCGAGATCCTTCGGTCGGCGCCAGGTTCCATCGTACAGGCAAGCCGTTGC
>DASTVC010000049.1:0-3711 GCA_035759295.1 Longimicrobium sp.
CGCACTCACGCACTCACGCACTCACGCACTCACGCACTTTTCCCCCTCACGGCTCCACCACCTCCTGATCCTCCGGCGATGGCGTCGGTGACCGCCTCGACCGTCCCGCGCGAATGGCGACGAACACGCCCGCGAAGATCAGTGCCACCGCGGGAATCATCATCGGGCTGATGCGCTCGTGCAGCAGGGGGACGGCCAGTAGCGCCGTCATCGCCGGCTGCAGGTAGACGAAGGTGCTCACCAGGCTGGCCTCCACCCGCCGCGACGCCCACAGGTTCAGGTAGTACGCCGCTACCGTGGGGAAGACGACGATGTATGCCATCGCCGCCCACGTCGTCCCGCTCATCCCGCCCGTCTCGCGGATGGCGGGCAGCAGTCCCCACGGAATCATCCCCAGCACGCCGAACGCGAACACCCAGGTGATCACGGTCAGAGGGTCGTAGCGCTTCAGCAGCCCGCGGCTGATCACCAGGTAGATGCTGTACGACGCCACGTTGCACAGCGCCAGCAGGTTGCCCGCCACGCTCCCCGTGTGTACCCCCACGCCCACCAGCATCAGCGCGCCGCTCCCCGCCAGCGCGATGCCCACCCACTTGGCGCGCGTGGCCGTCTCCTTCCCCAGCACGATGGCCACCAGCAGCGTCATCGCCGGGCCGGCCGCCACCAGCGTCTGCGCGGCCGTCGCCGTGGTCATGGTGAGGGCGGTGATGTACAGCAGCTGGTTGGCGATCACGCCGAACAGCGAGTACAGCGCCAGCAGCCCGTAGTCGCGCAGCGAATGGATGCGCTCGCGGACCAGCGCGCGCTGCAAGATCAGGAACAGCGCCGCCGCACCGGTTACGCGCAGCAGCGCCAGCGCCGGGCTGCTAAGGTCGCGCAGCGCCACCTTCACCACCACCGGCAGCGTGGCGAACAGCACCTGCACCAGCACCAGCGCCAGGATTACCTTCGGAGACTTCAAGACCGTGCTCGGTGGATTCAGGAAAAAAGCTCCGGCCCCGCCGCCTGTGGCGAGGGCCGGAGTCGTGACGGAAGCGGCGGTACACACGATCCATGCCCGGCGGGCGACAATCTGCGCCGCCGCGTCAATCATCCGCGACCGGGGCCCCGTACCCCACGTGGCGGAGTTATGGCGCCATCGCGGTTTTCGGGCGGATCGCATGCTGCGAGGAACGCAGGCGGCGTGCGGATTTCTGGCCTTCCGGCGCGCGAGACCACGGCTGGCCGCTTTCACGCGCGGCCTGTACGCCGCCGGGGCCGGTGCGTATCTTGCCGCCGCCTGCAGGAACCTGATGGAGCCAGTTCAACACGCGGAGGAATGATGAGCGAGACGCACGGCCACGATCACGATCACGACCACGACCATGGTGGCGAGGATGGATTCGGAGTTGCCCTCGGGTTCCGGATCTTCGAGGCGGATGGTGGGATCTACATGGCCGAGGCCGAGATCTCGTCGTACGTGGACGACCCCAACTCGCTGGGAGCAACGCTGGTGTTCCACTCGCTCACCGAGCTGGACCCCACCTCCGCCCCCGACGACGACGAAGAGGACACCGGCTGGCGCATCGACGTCGACGACGAGCTCACTCGCGTGGAGGGCTCGCCCATGCGCGACCAGTTCCACGCCATCCTGCGCCAGCTGGCCGGCCTGAGCGAGGACGACCTGCGCGCGTACCTCAAGCAGGCGCGGGAAGAGACCGGGGCGCCCGAGGACGAGGAAGACGCCGCGGCGCAGAGCTGAACCGCGGTCGGCACTCCCGGATTTCGTTCCCTGGATCGCCCTGATCGAGAGCCCCCGCCGAGCCATGCGCCCCGGCGGGGGCTCACTTCATGTTTCCCGATCGGCCCGTTCGTGATTACCTTTGTGCGGCGGCAATCCCTCCCGATGATCTCCCGATGACGACAACGAAGTGGTGCGAAGGATGGCGTCGATCCGCGCGCGGCTGAAGACGATGCTCGTGGCGCTTTTGTGCGTGCTGTTGATCGTGATCGTCGCCGGCGCGGTCGTCGTAAGCCGCCGGCGTCCCACGCACGACCGCGCGTGGGTGGGCGAGCAGGCGCTGCTCCCCGCCGTCACGATGTCGGGCAGCCAGGTGCACGTGCGCAACGTGCGTGACTTCACCTATCGCACCGCCACCGACTTCACCCCCGCGTACCGCGAGCGCACGTACGACCTGGATAGAATTCAGCGCGTGTGGTTCGGCCTGTCGCCGTTCAACCGCGACTGGCGCGGCCCGGCGCACGCGTTTCTCTCCTTCCAGTTCTCCGATGGGCAGTACGTCGCCGTCTCCGTCGAGGCGCGGCGCCAGGTGGGGGAGAAGTATTCCATCTGGAAGGGTGCGCTTCGCCAGTTCGAGCTCATCTACGTCATCGGCGAGGAGCGCGACCTGGTGGGGGTCCGCGTGGTGAAGGACGATCCCGTCTACCTGTATCCCATGCGGGCAACGCCGGAGCAGGCGCGCGCGCTGTTCGTCCGCATGCTGCGGCGCGCGCAGCAGGTTGAGCGGCGGCCGGAGTTCTACAACACCTTCTCCAACAACTGCACCACCAACATCCTGGAACCGGTCAACCAGATCGCCGACAAGGACATTCCGTTCGGCCTGGAGATCATTCTTCCCGGCTACAGCGACAAGCTTGCGCACCAGCGCGGCCTCATCGATACCGACCTGCCGCTGGAGCAGGCCCGGCAGCGCTTCGAGGTAAACGAGCGCGCCCGCGCCGCCATCGCCGCCCCCGACTTCTCCGCCCGCATCCGCGCGTAGCATCCAGGACCGCGTAGACGGCACGAGAAAAATCGTCACTTCCGCACCGACGAGAGCCGGCGGACGATTCTTAAGGAGGCGCTCAAGCCTTGATGCTGGAAGACGGTTTTGCGCGGCGCCTCCCTTCAGAATGACAGTGATCTTCCAGTCCAGAAATAAAAATGAGGCGCGGACCGACGTTCTCGGTCCGCGCCCCGTTTTTTCGCTATGTGGATGGGTCAGCGGGTCTCGTAGACCGAGACCTTGCCGTCGCGCGAAAAGGCGATGATGTCGTACGGATCCTTGCGGCCGCCCATCTCCATCCCGGGCGAGCCGGCCGGCATGCCGGGCACCGCGATGCCGGCCACCTGCGGGCGCTCGGCCAGCATGCGGCGGATCACGTCGGCGGGGACGTGGCCCTCGACCACGTAGCCGTCCACGATGGCCGTGTGGCAGCTGGCCAGGTGGCCCGGAACGCCGTGCTCCTGCTTGACCGGCGCCACGTCGGGCATGTCGTGGATCTCCACCGCGAAGCCGGCGGACTGCATGTTCTCCACCCAGGCGCGGCAGCACCCGCAGGTGGGCGTCTTGTACACCACCATGCGGGTACCCTCGGCCGTTGCCGCGGCCGGGCCCGCCTGGGGCGCGGGCGCCGCACCGTTGTCGGCGGCGGGCGCCGGGTCGGCCTTTCCGGCGCCGTTGCAGGCGCCCAGGGCCAGCAGCAGGAGCACGGCGGCCCGGCCGCGCCGGGAAAGGACGTTCGACTTCATGGCCCTCGATCGTTTATCAGGGGGAGGAGAGGCACCGCCCGCGCGGAGATTCGCCACCGGGTACACCGGGTGCCCGTCCGGGTTCGCTCCGCGACACACCTGCCCCATGGCGATCCAGGGCCCCGGGGCGGCGCGGGATGGGCAAGTGGATGGGGTTGAAGGACATGCGGATGGTGCCGCCGCGCGGGCACGGAGTTGGC
>DASTVC010000050.1:0-2089 GCA_035759295.1 Longimicrobium sp.
CGTTCACCCGTTCACCCGTTCACCCGTTCACCCGTTCACCCGTTCACCCGTTCACCCGTTCACCCCGACAGCGGATGCGTGGGTCCGGGATGCGGCTCCAGCAGGCGCAGCACACGGCACGGGTTGCCGGCCGCGAACACACCTTCGGGCACGTCGCGCGTCACCACGCTCCCCGCGCCGATCACGGAGCGCGCGCCGATGGTGACGCCGGGCAGGATGATGGCGCCGCCGCCCACCCACACGTCCGAACCGATGGCGATGGGCTTCGCGAACTCCTGCCCCGCGCGCCGCGGCTGGTACTCCATGGGGTGCGTCGCCGTATAGATCTGCACCGCCGGCCCGAACATCACGTCGCTGCCGATGACGACCTCCGCGACGTCGAGCACCACGCAGTTGAAGTTGAAGTACACGCGGTCGCCCAGCCGGATGTTCGTCCCGTAGTCGCAGAAGAACGGCGGCTCGATCCACACGCCCTCCCCCGCCGCGCCCAGCAGCTCGCGGAGAATGCCGCGCCGCAGCTCCGTCTCCGCATCTGCCGAGGCGTTGAGCGCGCGCAGCAGGTCGCGGGCGCGGCGCCGCTCCGCCACCAGCTGCGGGTCCCCGGCGTGGTACAGCTCGCCCGCCAGCATCTTCTCCTTCTCGCTCCTCATCCGCCCCGCCTCCGCAGAATCCGGATCGCTCGACCCTACTGCCCGCGGAAGCGTCGCAGGAACGCGGCCGCGAAGGGAGAGCGCTCGATGGTCGCGCCGTCCAGCGGGTTCTGCCACCACAGGCCTTCGCTGTTGGCGAGCAGGATGAGCGTCAGCCGCTCGTCCGGGAGCTTGAGGTAGAGCGCGGAATACTGCTGCTCCCACCAGCCGGTGTGCCACACCACCCGCCGCCCGTCCACCTGCTTCACGAACCAGCCGATCCCGTACGGCAGCACGGTGCCTGACGACGAGCGCCCCGGCCGCCACATCTCCGACTTCGTGGAGTCGGCGATCAGCCGTCCCTCGTCCAGCGCGATGTCGAAGCGCGCAAGGTCCGCCGCCGTGGAGATCACGCCGCCCGCCGCGCCGTCGCCCTGCGGCCCCGGCGGATTCGAGCGCACCAGGACGCCGGCGGAATCCAGGTGATACGGAAGCGCCAGCGCCTCCGCCAGGTCGGCGCGCAGGGGGAGGTTGCGATGTTTCCGCGCCGACTCCGTCATCCCCGCGGTCGCGAACACCTCATCGGCAACCAGGTCGCTGAACGTGCGCCCGGTCACCTGCATCATCGGACGCGAAGCCCAGGAATAGGAGATGGGGTTGTAGAAGAAGCGCTCGCCCGGCGCGCCGTTGGCCTCCATCGACATCACGTGGCGCAGCGTGAGCTCCGGCGCGCACGAGTAGTCGGCGAAGAAGATGCGCGGCCCGTCCGCCCTGGCTTCCGCGCAGAACTCCGCCCAGTCGGCAAAGCTCGCCATCGGCCGATCCAGATCGAGCACCCCCCGCTCCACCAGCCGCATGGCCGTGACGCCGGAGATGGTCTTGGTGACGGAGGCGATGTCGAACGGCGTGTGCTCCGTGGCCGCCCGCCGCGCCTCCACGTCCGCCCAGCCATAGCCGCGCGCCAGCACCACCCGCCCGTCGCGCACGATGGCCACGGCGAGCCCGGGGATGTGGTGCGCCTGGCGCAGCGAGTCCAGCTCGGCCGCGAACGCCTGCACGTCCCCCTCCTGCGCCGCCAGGGGTGAGCCCGCCGCCACCACTGCAGCCAGCGCGAGCACGATTCGGAGATCGGAAGAGTTTGTCATGCCGCCCCCATACGCGAGCCGGCCGAAGACGGTTTCGCCTTCGGCCGGTGTGATCCAGCGCGATCCGCAGCCGCGCGGTTCCGAATGTCTCGCGCGTTCCGCCCGCGGGCGCGAGTGATGCCCGTTGCGGATCTGATCCGGTAGCGTCCGCCGCTGGGGATGTCACGCAGCCCACCGCAAGGGCGAATAAATTGAGGGTTGGTCATAAATCCTCATGCGCTTCGGAGCAAGGCTTTGAGGTTCGACTGATGGAGCTCGCCGTGATGGTATCGATAGAGGAGTGCGACCTGCACCGCGAAGACGGCTCCGAGGAAA
>DASTVC010000051.1:0-5621 GCA_035759295.1 Longimicrobium sp.
ATCGAACGCAGAGAGCGCAGAGAAGAATTGAGAGAGCGCAGAGGACTGACGAAGGGTATCCTCTGCGCTCTCTTGTTTGAACTCTGCGCTCTCTGCGTTGAATCCTTGCCGATCCTGCACACCGAACTGGAGGATTCGGTATCAGACCTTGACGTGTGCAAGCGCGTACCACGCCGCGGCGCCATAGGCGAGCAGGACAACGAGCGTCGTCACCCCGGCCGTCCTCAAGGTGTCGATCCCGCGCGATTCCAGGCTGCTCACCTGGTTGCGAGGCACCGCCACCCGGTCCCCCGCTCCTTGGGCCCAGCCGATCACGCTGTCGCCCGTAATCTGCACGTCGCGCAGCAGAACCAGCCCTGCCACCCGCATCCGGCCCTCCTCCATCCCGCCCGTGGTCAGACGCGCGGAGCGGAGGGAAACCGGAGCCTCCTCCGCGGACGGCAGTGGGCGCACCTGCTTCCAGTGCATGCATCCGGAGATGGAAATCAGGGTAAGGACGAGAGCGGTGCGCCGGATGAGCATCATCATCACGTTTTCTTGAACGGGTGGATTCCCCGGGGACAGAGGGGCGTCCGCACGTTCCTTACCCAGCGGCGCGGATGGCGGCGGAAGGGTCAAAGCCGCGCGAGGAACTCGATGCCGCCGACGCGGCGGCCGGTGAGGATGTCGAGCACCAGCGTGCCCTCCTTCGGATGGTGCAGCGTGCGCGAATCCTCGATCTGCCATGCGGCGCCGGGCTGGTTGGCATCCGCCGGATCCACGAAGTAGAGGTACGCGGCCCCGCCCTCCATGGCCCGCGTGCACCGCGCGAGCGCATCCGCCAGCCACGGCTCCTCCGGCACGTTCGCGCGCACCCACTCCGCCAGCCACGCGGGATCGTACGGCTTCCACTCCATCCATCCCTCCTTTCCCCTGAATCGCGCGGCATGGGTGCCCGACCAGCCGCTTTGGGACCCGGGGTGTGACGCGATCCTTGCATCTCCCGGAATCCGCACCTATCTGTTCGAGACCCGCAGTCTCCATCCACCAGCACCCGCCCGCGCCGCCTTTCCGCGGCCTCCGCAAGCGGACGGCGCACCCCGTGCCGAAAGCGACCGCCATGAGATCACACCCTGTGCAGGTGGCGTATGTCCGTACCCGACGTCCGCGGCGCGTCCTTGCCGCGGGCGCCCTGCTCCTGGCCGCCGCGTTCGCGCCGGCGCTGGCGGCGCAGAACGGAACCCTCAGCGGCCGCGTGACGCAGCTGGAGGACGGCGCTCCGCTTGCCGGCGCCGCGGTGCGGCTGGTCGGCGCGTCCGGCACCACCTCGGGGGAGGACGGCACCTACCGGCTCAGCGCCCCCGCCGGCCGGTACGACCTTTCGGTGTCGCGGCTGGGGTACGTAACGCAGCGCGTCTCCGTCAACCTTACCGCCGGGGGCGTGACCACGCTGGACATCGCCCTGGCCGAGTCCGCCCAGCTGCTGGAGGCGGTGGTGGCCGTGGGCACGCGCCGCCCGGACCGCACCGCGACGGACGCGCCCGTGCCGGTGGACGTGCTGACCGCGGCCGACATCCAGGCGACGGGGCTTACGGAGACGGCGCAGATCATCCAGCGCCTGGCCCCGTCCGTCAACTTTCCGCGCGCGACCGTCTCGGACGGCACCGACCACGTGCGTCCCGCCACGCTGCGCGGCCTGGCACCGGACCAGGTGCTGGTGCTGGTGAACGGCAAGCGGCGCCACAACAGCGCGCTGGTGAACGTGAACGGCAGCGTGGGCCGCGGCTCCACGGCGGTGGACCTGAACGCGCTCCCCGCGTCGGCCATCGAGCGCATCGAGATCCTGCGCGACGGCGCGGCGGCGCAGTACGGCTCGGACGCCATCGCGGGCGTCATCAACATCGTCCTCAAGCAGGGCGGCCGCCGCGAGGCGCTGCTGAGCGCGGGGCAGACCACGGAGGGTGACGGGCGCGTGCTGCAGGTGGCGGGCACGGGCGGCCGCGACCTGGGCGAGCGGGGATACGTCACCCTGAGCGCGGAGTTCCGCGACCGCGAGAACACCAACCGCTCGCTCCCCGACACGCGGCAGCAGTACTTCACGGGCGACCCGCGCAACAACAACCGCGCCGTGATCAACCACCGCCAGGGCGACAGCGACTCGCGCGACATCGGCGGGTTCCTGAACGCGGCCCTTCCGCTGGGCGAGGTGATCGAGGCGTACGCGTTCGGTGGGCTCTCGCGCCGCGACGGCGAGGCGGCGGGCTTCTTCCGCCGCGCCAACGACGCGCGGACGGTGCGATCCATCCACCCGGACGGGTTCCTGCCCCTCATCTCCACCACCATCATCGACGGCTCCGGCGTGGCCGGCGTGCGCGGGACGGCGGCGGGGTTCCGCTACGACCTGAGCGGCGTGTACGGGCGCAACACCTTTGCGTTCGACGTGCTGAACAGCAACAACGTGTCGATGGGCGCGGCCAGTCCCACCGACTTCTACGCGGGAACGCTGCGCTTCGACCAGACCACGGCCAACCTGGACCTGTCGCGCTCGCTGGCGCTGGGGCTGCCCGACGCGGTGAACGTGGCGTTCGGCGCGGAGTACCGGCGTGACGGCTACGGCATCGAGGCGGGCGAAGAGGCGTCGTACAAGAACGGCGGCGTGCCGATTCTGGACGGGCCGCAGGCGGGGCAGCTGGCGGCGGTGGGGGCGCAGGTGTTTCCCGGATTCCGCCCGTCCGACGCCAAGGACGTGTCGCGCCACAACTGGGCCGGGTACGTGGACCTGGAGGTCACCCCCATCCGTGGCCTGCTGCTGAACGTGGCGGGGCGCTACGAGGACTACAGCGACTTCGGCAGCACCAGCGACGGCAAGCTGGCGGCGCGGATGCAGCTTACGCCGCAGATCGCCCTGCGCGGCGCGGTGGGCACGGGCTTCCGCGCGCCGTCGCTGGGGCAGAGCTACTTCTCGTCCACCGCCACCAACTTCCTGGTGATCAACGGCGTAAACACGCCGGTGGACGTGCGCACCTTCCCCGCCGGCAGCCCCGAGGCGGCGGTGCTGGGCGCCACGCCGCTGCGGCCGGAAGAGTCGGTGAACTACAGCGCCGGCATCGCGGTGGAGCCCACGCGCGCACTGTCGATCACGGTGGACGCGTACCGCATCGACATCGACGACCGCATCGTCTTTTCCGAGAACTTCACCGGCACCGCCATCCGCCAGCTGTTCGAGGCGGCGGGCTTCGTGGGGGTGACGGGCGGCCGCTTCTTCACCAACGCCATCGACACGCGGACGACGGGCGTGGACGTGGTGCTGAACTACGCGCGCTCGGTGGGGCCGGGAATGCTCCGCTTTACGGGCGGCGGCAATCTCACCAAGACGGAGGTGCTGACGGATTCCGTGGTCACGCCGCCGCAGCTCATCGGCCTGGGCGAGGTGCTGTTCGGGCGCGTGGAGCGCGGGCGGCTGGAGCGGGGGCAGCCGCGCAGCAGCGTGAACCTGGCGCTGAACTACGCGCTGGAGCGCTGGACCTTCAACCTCAACAACCGCCGCTTTGGCCAGGTGACGGTCTTCGGCACGGCCCCCGTGGGCTCGCCGACGAACACGGACCAGACGTTCGGGGCGCGGTGGATTACCGACGTCGACGTGAGCTACCGCATGCGCGGCGGGTTGACGGCGGCCATCGGGGCCAACAACGTGCTGGGCGTGTACCCCGAGCAGAACTTCCGCAGCCCCACGGGCGCCGACAACAGCAACGCGGGGATCTTTCCGTATAACCAGGTGAGCCCGTTCGGGTTCAACGGCGCGTTCTATTACGTGCGGCTGGGGTGGCAGGGGCTGTAGACGAGAAGTGCGTTAGTGCGCTAGTGCGTGAGTGCGTTAGTTTGATCACGTCGGAGTGGATGATTCACTCACGCACTTCCGCACTGACGCACTCACGCACTTCTGGACTCACACGGACGGAGGACGGACGATGGACATTCTGACGTGGCTGATCGTAGGGCTGATCGCGGGCGTGCTGGCGGGGCTGCTGGTGGGGGGCGTGGGACTGATCGGCGACATCGTGGTGGGGATCGTGGGCGCCTTCGTGGGCGGCTGGCTCTTTGCCCAGCTGGGCGTTTCCACCCCGTTCAGCGGCTTGGCGGGCACCATCTTTACCGCGTTCATCGGCGCGCTGATCCTGCTGGTGCTGCTGCACGCCATTCACCGCAGCCGCAGGGGCCGGCGGCTCTGAGCGGCGCCGTCCTCAGCGGACGGATGCAGATGCGGGCTCCGCTGCCATCCGCGGAGCCCGCATCGTTTCATACCGAATCGGCCTGCACTGTCATTCTGTGGGAGGCGCCGCGGGACACGCTGCTTCTCGCTCAACGGCCTGGCGCCGAACGAAGAATCTTTACGCGGGGCGGCAGATTCTTTCCGCCGGAAGGGTTCCCGGGCGCTGCCCGGACACGGGTTCAGCGCGAGGGGATGGAGATTCTTCGGTCGCGCCGCACAGTCCGGCGCGACACCGCGGCTCCAGGGGCGGGCGCTCCCTCAGAATGACAGGTGTTTCCCCGGACTGAGTATCACCCCAGGGATAGATGCGCCGCCACGTCCGCGTAACGTGGCCCCCCGCGGCGCCCAGCAGGGCTCCCACGGTGCCGCCCACCGCGGCGCCCGTAACGCCCAGGAGCACCGATCCGTCCAGGCAGTTGTCGCCCACGCCTTCGCACAGCCCCTGCCCCAGCAGCACGCCCGCGCCGCCCACCGCCAGGGCGCCGATCAGCGCGCCGGTGGTGCCGCCCGATCCGGCGCCGCCCTGCCGCACCCATACGCTGTCCACCGCGGCGAAGGGCACCACCTGCTCCCGCGACCCCCGCTCGATGCGCAGCTGGGCGGTCTCGATGGGCGCGCAGAGGCCCCGCACCCGCTCGCCGTCCGTCGTGGCGATCAGCACCTCGCGCTTTCCGGGGCACACCCCGCCCAACCACTGCTCCGCGCGCGCGGAGTCCGTCATCTGCGCCGCGGCGGACGACGGCAGCGCCAGCGCGGCGAACGTCAGGCAGGCAAGCAGCAGCGTGCGGATCATGGGGTCTCCCTTACATGGGTCTCATGCCAGTCCTCGTCGAAGTCCGAGGCAAAGCTCAGGTTCAGGTGCAGATACGCGGGCGCGCGGCACGAGCCCACCAGCACCGGCTCGAAGCGCGCCTGTCGCCACAGCCGCTGGATCTCCAAGTCCACGTCCCGGTTTCCGGACGCTGCGTCCACGCCCACCACCCGCCCCTCCGCGTCGATGCGCACCAGCGTCGTGGCCTCGCCGTCCACCTGCATTCCCCGGCGCAGAAAGCGGTGGATGTACATCACCACCAGCTCGTGAAAGCGCTCCCGGTTCACGATCGCCGGCTTCTGGTCGCTCTCCAGGATGCGGACCTGCGTGCCCGCCGGCAGCGCGCCGCTGGCGTTCAGCGCCTGTACCACCTCTTCGCGCGTCTGGCCCGGAGGCACCGTCACCGCCAGCCGCGAGATGCCGCCGTCCGCGCAGGCAGGGATCGTGTCCGCCGCCGCGGCCTGGGCGTGCAGAGGGCCGGCGCCGCCCAGCACGGCGGCGAGAACGAGGATGTGTGTTTTCATGGGAGGATGATTCGGGGAAGGATGATCAAATGTTTCA
>DASTVC010000052.1:0-2056 GCA_035759295.1 Longimicrobium sp.
CGCCGCCGGCCGCCACGCTCTCGATGGCCAGCGCCGGCGCCACGATGCGCGCGCCGCCCACCTCGTGCTCCCACACGTACTCGAAGTCGCCGTCCACGCGCGCAACGTCGGTGCTGGTGCCGCCCATGTCGAAGGCGATCACCCGCGCGTGCCCCGCGCGCCGCCCCGCCAGCGCCGCGCCGACCACGCCGCCCGCGGGGCCGCTCAGCAGCGAGTCCTTGGCGCGAAAGTCCTCCGGACGCACCAGGCCGCCGGCGCTGGTCATCACGTGCAGCCGCCCGCCGCCCAGCGACCGCCGCACGCCGTCCAGATATCCGCCGATCACGGGCCCCAGGTACGCGTCCACCACGGCCGTCTCCGCGCGCGCCAGCAGCCCGATGAACGGCGCCAGGTCGGAGGAGAGGGACACGTGCTCGAACCCCGCCGCGCGCAACGCGTCCGCCAGCGCGCGCTCGTGCGCGGGATCGCGAAAGGCGTGCGCCAGCGCGACGGCGGCGGAGTGGATGCCGGTGGATGCGGTGCGCTCCGCCGCGGCGCGCGCGGCACCCAGGTTTAGCGGCACCAGCACGGAGCCGTCCGCCGCGCGCCGCTCATCGACCTCGACGGATTCCGCGTACAGAGGCTCCGGCTTGCGCACGTCCAGCGCGAAAAGATCCGGCCGCTGCTGCGTCCCGATCCGCAACAGGTCGCCAAAGCCGCGCGTGATGAAGAGCGCCGTGGCCGCGCCGCGCCGCTCAAGTAGCGCGTTTGTGCCGCGCGTGGTCGCCAGCCGCATCGACAAGTCCGGCAACGGCGCGCCATACGCCGTCCCCGTCACCAGCCGCGCCGCCAGCACCGGCGCCTCCTCCGGCGACCGCACCTCGACCGCCGCGCCGGGACCTAGTCCATCCATCGCCCGTTCCAGCCGCAACCGTCCGCTCGCGGGATCGTACGACGAGATCCGCACCGGCTCCGCATCCGCCGAAAGCACGCGCAGTTCCAGACCGTCCACCACGGCCGGCGCCGCGCCCCAGTCCTCCGCGATCCGCAGCGTATCTGCCGATTCCACCTCCGCGACCACGGCGCGCAGCGCGCTGCTGCTGAGCACCTTGGCCCGCCGCAGCCCGCCGTCGGGGTCCAGCGCCAGGCAGTCGGTAAACGTGCCGCCGGTGTCGATCCAGATGTGCCAGGGCAAGGGAGTGCGGGAGTGCGTCAGTGCGTGAGTGCGGAAGTGGGCGGCGGACAGAATAGCGCGTCATCCGGCGGAATGCAGCGGAGAGAGACATTCCACCAGCGAGAGCGGCGCCCAGACCTTCGGACGCCGCCCCGCACTCACGCACTCACGCACTTACGCACTCACGCACTTCCCCTCACCCTTTCCGCGGCGCCTCCGACAGCGGCGTCATGTGTACGGACGGCGGGCTGCGGTCGCCCTCCGCGCCGACCACGACGTCGTAGAAGAAGCCGCTCCCTTCCAGCCGCTGCACCTCGTCCGCCGTCATCCCCAGCTCGCCGGAGCCGCCCAGCACGCGGATGGCGCGGCCGGCCTGCACCTCGCGGGCGGTGAACAGCTCGGCCAGGTACAGGCCGCCGGGCGAGCCCTGCCGCAGCATGCGCCCCGCCGTCTCTTCGATGAAGGCGGAGAGCACGTCCATCACCCCGTCCGCCCCCGTCGGCTGGCCGTTCTCCGTGCGCACCAGCGTCGCCACGCGCCGCCCCGCCTCCACGAACTGAATCACCCCGTACGCCATCCACCCTCCTCGACTCGTTTCCGGACCCATACGAAACGGCGACGGCGGCGCAATCGGCGGGCCGCGGCCCCTTGTCCGGCCGCGCCGCGCCCGGCACTTTGGGGTGCCGCCGCAGGACCGCATCCCCCGGAGCAACTGGAGTTTCTGTCGATGAAGACCCCCGCGCGCACCGCCCTTGCCGCGCTCGCGCTGTCGCTGTCCGCCGCCCCCGCCGCCGCGCAGGAGAGCGGCGCGTACGTCATCCGCCTGGGGCGCGACACCGTGGTGGTGGAGCAGTTCACCCGCACGGCGGACCGCATCGAGGGGACGCTGGTGGGGCACACGCC
>DASTVC010000053.1:0-3010 GCA_035759295.1 Longimicrobium sp.
AGTCCGTCTGGTGGATGTGGAAGGTGTGCAGAAAGCTGGTTTCGTTGATGAGCGTCCATTCCTGAACGCGGCCCACCGCGACCGCGCGGTCGAGCCGCGTGGGATTGTACAGCCGCCCGTTGAGCCCCAGCCCGGGGGGGACCACCTGGTAGTGAATGGAAAAGGTGTCCACGTCGGTGGCGGCCAGCAGGCGGCGGATGGAATCCACCAGTACGGGATCCTCGGCGGTGGTTTCAGGGTGCAGGGCTTCCGGCGCCACACGCTGCATGATCCCCATGGTCGAGAGCGACCCCAGGTCCACGCGCGGCGACTTGCGCGTCAGCTGGCCGGTGGTGGCGTTGAACACCGCGGCGACCGAGTCGGTGTAGAAGCGCGCATGGTTCCACGGGCCCATGCCGCCGATGACGATCGCCTCGGCGCGCCCCCCGGGCGCAATGAACAGCGAGTCTACCCGCACGGGCCGCGTAAGGTGGTTTCCGTCCAGCGCAAGCAGGATGAACGGGTAGTTCTGCCCGGCCTCGCCCAGCTTGAGGTTCAGCCAGGTTCCCGCCGTCATGTTCCCGATGCGCCACAGCTGCCGCTCTCCGGGAAGAATGGTGAGCGCCGTGCAGGGATTGCCGTTGATGTTGAGGTAGGCGGTCCGGCCGTCACGCGTGTCCTTGACGTACATCACGCGCTCGGTGGCGCCCTGGAACGCGGGGTACGAGGCCAGCAGGTCGCCGATGATGAGCGCTCCCGCAAGACCGCCGGCCACCTGCGCCGCCGTGGTGCCGTGCGGGTGCGGGTGATACCACATCATCCCCTGCGACTGGTAGTCCGGCACCTCGAACCGGTTTCGATTGGACTGGCCCTGCCCAATGTGCACGTTCGTCACGTTGTCGCCCGCCGGCGGCAGCGGCGTCACGATCAGCCCGTGATAATGCTGATTGGTGTTGCGATACGACGTGTCGGTGGGCGTGACGGGCCGCATCTGGTTGGTGACGTTGATGTTGAGCAGCCGGTCCGGATCCATCCGCAGCACCGGCGCCACGTACTGCCCGTTGTACACGTTGCGGGTGTAGGTGCTGTCGCCGATGCGAAAGGTGGCCGGCGCCATCACCAGATTTGTGGTCAGGTTGCCGTCCGGCTGGCGGATGTCCCTGGGCGCGGTGTACGGCGAGCATGCCGGGGATGCGAGCTGCGCGACGGAAAGGCGGCGTCCGCGCGGTGCAGACACGAGCTCCTGCTGGGCCAGCAGCGGTTCGGTACCCCACAACAACAGCGTGAGCAGGGCACTTGCGGCACTCCGGGTGTGGGTCTTCATGAGAGGGGCCATGATTGGGGGATCGGGGTGTCCCCCCCGCGAGGGGTGGACGTTGCGCGGCGGGCTGCCGCGACCGTGGGAGGCGAACAACGACTCCAGGGGATGGCATCGTCCATTCCCGAATCCGCCAGATCGTGCAACCGATTTACGTGAAAGGAGATGGCTGGCACCGCGGTCCGCGGCTGCCGTCCGGCCGCTGTAATGTTCCGTGGCAGGATGCAACGGCGCGGTGTAGCACCGTTGTAGCAGTGGTGAACCGGGGCGAGAGGTCGGTCTTACTCCGTTCCTCTGTTGAGCACTCTTTTCAGGATCTGTTGGGCGGCGGCCAGCGCGATGACGGGCTCGATGGCTCATCGCGGCCCGCAAACCAGTTCGCGTTTGTACCGAACACCACCCACCACACGCTCGTCGTCGATCCAATGCTCCCGCAGATCGTCGAGCGCTTCCTCGGAACGGAATAGGAGGCAGTCGGTCGCGCTTTCGGTGGGGTGCGGGTGCCGGCGGCCGGGCGTACATTTCGTCCAACGAGATTCCTGATTTCCATCTCCCGACCCGAAAGAATGCAATCCTTTCGCGCCCGCCTGCTCGCCTGGTACGACACCGCGCGGCGCGACCTGCCGTGGCGCGGGTCGAAGGGTGACGTGCCCGATCCGTACCGCGTGTGGCTGTCGGAGGTGATGCTGCAGCAGACGCGCGTGGAGACAGTGCGGCCGTACTACGCGCGCTGGCTGGAGCGATTTCCGACGGTGCAATCGCTTGCCGCGGCGCCGCTGGACGACGTGCTGAAGGCGTGGGAGGGGCTGGGATACTACTCGCGCGCCCGCAACTTTCACCGCGCCGTGCAGGAAGTCGCGGCGCGCCACGGCGGACGCGTGCCAGGAGAGCCGGACGCGTTCCGTGCGCTGCCCGGGGTGGGGCGATACACGGCGGGTGCGGTGATGTCCATCGCGTTCGGGCGCGAGGAGCCGGTGGTGGACGGCAACGTGCGCCGCGTCTTCGCCCGCTGGACGGACGATCCCGCCCCCGCGGACGACGCGCTCTGGAGGATGGCGGCCCAGCTGGTCCCCGGTGAGCGGCCGGGGGACGTGAACCAGGCGGTGATGGAGCTGGGCGCCACCGTCTGCACCCCGCGCAACCCGCGCTGCGGCGACTGTCCCGTCCGCGACCTGTGCGCCGCCTTTGCCGCCGGCACGCAGAACGAGCGGCCCGCGCCAAAGAAGGCGAAGCCGCTCCCCCACGAAGACACCGCCGTCCCCGTCATCCAGCGTGGCGGCGACGTGCTTCTGGTCCGCCGCCCCGTCGCCGCGCGCCTCGGCGGGATGTGGGCCTTTCCGCAGGCCATCCGCCACCCCGGCGAATCCATCGCCCGCGCCGCCGAGCGCGCCGCGCTGGAGGGGGTGGACGTCGCCGTCCGCGCCGGCGAGGCGGTGGCCTCGGTGGACCACACCTTCACCCACGTCCGCGCCACCTACCACGCCGTCCGCTGCACCGTCCTTTCCGGCGAGCCCCGCGCCCTCCGTTACGACGACTTCGCCTGGGTTCCGTGGGCGCGCATCGGCGACTACGCGCTCCCCGTCGCGCAGAAGCGCATCGCCGCGCTGGCGGTGGAGACGACGCTGTTTACGAGCGGCTGAGACTGTACCCGGCGGGGGCCTTCACCCGGCTGGGGCCCTCACCCGGCTCGTTCCTCGCCTGCCCTCTCCCACA
>DASTVC010000054.1:0-4675 GCA_035759295.1 Longimicrobium sp.
TGTTAGGGTTTGAGGGTGTGAGGGTGTGAGGGTGTGAGGGTGTGAGGGTGTGAGGGTGTGAGGGTGTGAGGGTGTGAGGGTGTGAGGGTGTGAGGGTGTGAGGGTGTGAGGGTGTGCCGACAGAGGGAGAGCCATGGCGGAAAAGCTAGCGCGCGTCCATCAGGATCTTGACGTGTATGGCAGGGCATTCGATGCGGCGATGGAGATCTTCGAGCTGAGCCGAGGATTCCCGAAGCATGAGGTGTACGCCCTGACGGACCAGATGCGTCGATCCTCTCGCTCGGTGTGCGCGAATCTGGCCGAAGCCTGGCGCAAACGCCGGTATCCCGCCGCTTTCATCAGCAAGCTCTCCGACGCTGAAGCCGAAGCCGCGGAAACCCAGGTGTGGCTTCACTTCTCCGTCCGATGCGGCTACCTGGACCGTGACACAGGGGGAGCATTGTACCAGAGATACAATCGCATTCTGGCCACGATCGTCGGAATGATCACACATGCGAAGACCTGGAGCTCCCCGCACTAGCCCCATCACACCATCACACCATCACACCATCACACCATCACACCATCACACCATCACACCATCACACCATCACACCCCGTCACCACCCGGCGCGCCTCTTGCCTCTGCCGCGCGCTTGAAAACTCAACTCACGACAGAGTCAGACAATGGGCATCCGGCACTGGATCAGAAAGCGGATGGCGGAGGAGGCGGAGGACGGTGAGGACGCGCCGCCGCACGGCTCCATCATCAACGCCATCTTCGGGCGCGAGCCCCCCACGCTGCACGCGCTGGGCGAATACGACCGCGAAACCTATCCCGACGAGCTGGAGGAGCTGCTGCGCCGCCGCGCCGAGGTGGCGTACGAGCTGATGGAGATGGACCTTACGAGCCGCGCGTCGCGCGTCGCCGCCATCCCGCAGCTGCAGGGGCTGCTGCGCACCTACCCGCACCCGCTGGCGTACGAGACGCTGATCCACGCGTACGTGGACGCCGGGCGCTGGGACGAGGCGCGCGGCGCCGCCTTTGCCGCGCGCGAACGGCGCACCCAGGTGTCGCGGTCGCCGTACGTGGAGATCCGCTGCGAGATCGACCGGCTGAACGAGTGGTCGCCGGAGGAGATCGACCTGATGCGCGCCGAGCGCGAAGGGACGGCACCCGCGGCGGGGTGAATCACCCCGTGGCAGCCGATCGGTCGTGCTTTTTCGCGGGTCCGTGCCCGCCCCGTCCCACCCGGGGGACGGAGGCGGGCATTTTGTTCTCCCTCTTTGCGAAACCCTTGCATCTACGCGGCTGATACGCGTATCGTGAGCACATTCACCCGCCTGCCGATCCACCCTCGCCCCGATCCATCGCCAGACCGCTCATCCGTGCCGCGCGAAGCATGCGCGGCACCACCCGCAGGCGGACCGCACCACCGCACCCGCGCGGGCATCTCCGCCCGCGCAAATCACCCCGATCCGTGAGGAACCCCATGCGGCTCCCGGCCGGACGCATCCTGCTGTACCTGCTCGCGTTTCTGTTCGCCCCGCTGGCCCACGCCCAGGCCCAGACCGGTGGCGTGAGCGGAACCATCCGCGACGTGACCACGTCCACGCCACTGGCCGGCGTGCGCGTGGAGGTGGTGGCCGCGGACGGCCGCGTGGCGGGGAGCGACCAGACGAACCAGAACGGCGCCTACAGCATCTCGGGGCTGGCGCCGGGGAGCTACGCGGTGGTCATCTCCGGCACCGACATCCCCGTGCGCCGCATCGATGCGACGGTGCGCGCCGGGCAGACCTCGCGCGTGGACGCGAACGTACAGTTCGGGAACGTGCGGCTGGACCCGGTGGTGGTGAGCGCCAGCAAGCGCCCCGAAAAAGCCACCGACGCCCCCGCTCGCGTGGAGGTGGTGTCGCAGCAGGATGTGGAGGACCGGCCCGTGACCACGCTGGTGGAGCACATCCGCGCGGTGCCGGGGGTGGACGTGGCGCAGACCGGCCTGCAGTCCACCAACGTGGTGGCGCGCGGCTTCAACAACATCTTCTCCGGCTCGCTGCACGCGCTTACGGACAACCGCATCGCCGGCGTGCCCAGCCTGCGCGTGAACTACCTGCACTTCATCCCCAGCAACAGCGAGGACGTGTCGCGGATGGAGGTGGTGCTGGGGCCGGGCGCGGCGCTGTACGGGCCCAACACGGCCAACGGCATTCTGCACATCATCACCAAGAGCCCGCTGGACGAGCAGAGCACCACGGTCACGCTGGCCGGCGGCAGCCAGGAGCTGATGCAGGGCGAGTTTCGCACCTCGCACCTGCTCACGCCCAACCTGGGCTTCAAGCTCAGCGGCCAGTGGCTGAACGCCACCGAGTACACCTTCGACGACCCGGCGGAAGTGGCGGAGGCGAGCCGCTTTGCCTGCGCGCTGAACGCCACCGGGTGCTCTACGGCCCAGGTGACGGCCGCCCGGACCGCCCGCCTGGAGCTGCAGAACGCGGTGGGCGTCGACTCCGCGGCCGCGGTGGGGCGCATCGGGCGCATCGGCCAGCGCGACTTCGACATCTCGCGCTGGGGCGGCGAGGCGCGGCTGGACTGGCGCGCCACCTCCTCGCTCACCACGGTGCTTTCCGGCGGGCTGACCAACGCGGCCAACGGCATCGAGCTCACCGGGCTGGGCGCGTCGCAGGTGACGGACTGGAAGAGCAGCTACGTGCAGGCGCGGGCGACCTGGAACCGGCTGTTCGTGCAGGCCTACATGAACATGAGCGACGCGGGCGATACCTACCTGCTGCGCAACGGGGCGCCGATCTCCGACCGCTCGCGGCTGATGGTGGCGCAGGTGCAGCACGGGATGAGCCTGCTGGACGACCGGCAGAACTTTACCTACGGCGCCGACTACCTGTTCACCGACCCGCGGACGGACGGGACCATCAACGGGTGGTACGAGGAAGACGACCAGACGCAGGAGTTCGGCGCGTACCTGCAGTCGGAGACGGACATCTCCGAGAAGCTTTCGCTGGTGCTGGCGGGGCGGGTGGACACGCACTCGGCGCTCCCGGACCCGGTGTTCTCGCCGCGCGCGGCCATCGTCTTCAAGCCGCGCGAGGGGCACGCCCTGCGCCTGGCCTACAACCGCGCCTTCAGCACGCCCAGCTCGCTGAACCAGTTCCTTGACCTGGGCTCGGCGCTGCCGGGGACGGACGCGGGGAGCGCGGGGCTGCGCCGGCTGGGCTACAGCCTGCGCATTCAGGGAACGGGCGACGACGGCTTCTCGTTTCTGGACGAGAACGGCAGCTACCAGATCCGCTCCCCCTTCAACACGGCCAACCCCGGGCAGCTCATCCCCGTGGCCGGCGTCTCGCCCACCTTCTTTCCCGCGGCGGTGGCGGTGGTGGCGCAGCAGGCCGCGGCGGCGGGCACGCCCCTGCCGGGCTCGCTCGTGGCGTACCTGTCGGGGCTGCACCCCACCAACGCGCAGGTGGGGCTGAACTACCTGGATCTGGTCACGCGCCAGACGGCGCCGCTCTCGGAGCTGGCGCTGGACCGCATCGAGCCGATCCGCGAGTCGCCGTCCACCACGCTCGAGGCGGGCTACAAGGGGCTGCTGGCCAACCGCCTGCTGCTGGCCGCCGACGTGTGGTGGTCGCGCAAGGAAGGGCTGGTTACGCCCCTCACCATCCAGACGCCGCTGGTGCTGCTGAATCCGCAGCAGCTGGGCGCCTACCTGGTGCCGCGCTTCATGGCCGACCTGGGCTACTCGCAGGCGCAGGCCACGGCGCTGGCGGGGCAGCTGGTGCCGGGACTGGCGCAGGTGCCGCTGGGCGTGATCTCGTCGGACGACGTGGACGCGCGCAGCGCGCAGGCGCTGGTGACGTACGTAAACGTGGACGAGAACATCGACCTGTGGGGCACCGACGTCTCCGCCACGGCGCTGCTGGGGAATGAGTTCGAGCTGGCCGGGTCGCTCTCGTTCGTCAACGAGAACACGTGGGAGACCAACAACGCGGGGCTGGTGACGCTGAACGCGCCGCGCTGGAAGGGCACCATCGCGCTGGACTACGACAACGACGACACCGGGCTGTTCGGCGAGGTGCGCATGCGGTACAACGACGCGTTCCCGGTGAACTCGGGCGTGTACATCGGCACCCGCTGCCTGAACGCGCCGGACGCCCCGGAGAACCCGCTGCAGGAAGACTGCGTGCAGGCCTACACGCTGTTCGACCTGAACCTCGGCTACCGCATCCCGATGGTGCCGGGCGCCACGCTGAACGTGCTGGTGAACAACGTGCTGGACGAGGAGTACCGCCCGTTCCCCGGCACGCCCACCATGGGCCGCATGCTCATCGCGCGCATCAAGTACGACTTCTGATGATGCGGATGCGGTAGCCGGGACGGTTGTCGATGGATGTAAAGAAGGGGAGCCGCGGTGTGGCTCCCCTTCTTCGTTGTGGGGTGGAGGAAGATCGGCCGCGTTTCGGACGGCATCAACCGACGGCGGAGCTACGACGGACATCGAACTGCGTCCGCGGGGTGCCCCTCCCCCGGCCCCTCCCCGTTCGTTCCTCACGGAGAGGGGAGGGTGTAGCCGACTGATCTCGGCATCATCGAACGACATTACGCTGGCGTCCGAAAGGGCCCCCTCTCCCCCGGCCCCTCTCCCCCGCTGCGCGGGAGAAAGGGGAGAATTCGATCGCGCCT
>DASTVC010000055.1:0-3733 GCA_035759295.1 Longimicrobium sp.
ACCCGGACGAGGTGTGGGAGCTGGGGTGGCAGGAGCTGGGCGCGCCGGACGAGCTGGTGCTGATCGAGTGGCCGGAGCGCGCGGAGGCGCTGCTTCCCTCGCCGCGCTGGGAGGTGGCGATCGAGGACGAGGGCGACCCCGCCAGCCGCCGCGTCTCCACCCGCGCCGTGGGCGACCCGCCGCCGCTGCCGGCGTTCGAGGGAGGCGCGGAGTGAGGGGCGGGGCGGTGCTGGCGATCGACAGCTCGACGCGCGACGCGTACGTGGCGGTGGAGGTGGAGGGGACGCTGGCCGCGGAGGAGGCGGTCACGGCGCGCGCCAACGCGTCGTCGGCGCTGCTGCCCGCGGTGGATCGCGCGGTGCGCGCGGCGGGGCTGGCGCCCGGCGGAGTGTCCGCCGTGGTGGTGGGCGGCGGGCCGGGATCGTTCACGGGGCTGCGCATCGCCGCGGCGACGGCGAAAGGGATTGTCCGCGCGCTGGGGGTGCCGCTGTACGCGTACTCGGGGCTGCTGGCGGCCGCGGCCGCGCACCGGGACGCGGAGGGCGCCGTGTGCGCGCTGTTCGACGCCCGCAACCGCGAGGTGTTCGCGGGGTGCTGGCGCTTCGCGGCGGGGGTGGAGGAGGTGCTGGCGGTGACGGCGGGGCCGGTGGACGACCTCGTGGAGCGGCTGCGCGGCGAATCCGTCCGTTTCGTGGGCGAGGGCGCGGTGCTGCACCGGGAGCTGCTGGTGGAGGCGTTCGGTCCCAACGCGGTGGCGGAGGAGGGGCGTTCGCCGGCGGAGGGGCTGCTCTGGCTGGCGCGCGCGGTGCCCGCTCTCGGGCTCGTGGCGGACGCGGCGGCGTGGGAGCCGGACTACGTGCGCGCGGCGGGGGTGGAGCGCATCGCGGCGGCGCGGGGCGCGGGGTGATGGCGTCGAGCGCCGAGACGGTGGCCGCGCTGGCGCCTTCGCCGCGCTTTCGCATTCGCCCCCTGCGCGAGGCGGACCTGCCGCGCGTGCTGGAGATCGAGCGCGAATGCTTTCCCACGCCGTGGAAGGAGGTCACCTTCCGCGGCCTGATGAAGCGCTCCGACACCGACCTGCTGGTGGCGGAGGCGGAGGACGGCTGGCTGGCCGGCTACTCCGCGTGCTGGACGGTGATCGACCAGTCGGAGCTGGGGAACGTGGCGGTGTCGCCCGCGGCGCGCGGGGCGGGGATCGGCGGGGCGCTGGTGGACGCGGTGGTGGACCGCATCCGCGAGCGCGGCAGCCACGAATGCTACCTGGAGGTGCGCGAGTCGAACCGCGAGGCGCAGTCCCTTTACAGCCAGCGCGGATTCATAGTGGTCGGCCGCCGGCCCCGGTACTACTCGCTGCCCACGGAGGACGCGCTCGTGATGCGCCTGCGCGTGGGAGATTTTTCTTGACAGGCAGTCCGGCCCCCGGTAAGATAGGCCGTCCCGCCGTCTACTTTGTTCACTTGGGGGAAGAGGAGGAGCTGTGTCGCGCAGCTTGAACAAGGCGATCCTGATCGGCAACCTGGGGCAGGACCCGGAGATTCGAACCACCGGCGGCGGCCAGCGCGTAGCGCAGTTCTCGCTGGCCACCACCCGCACCTGGAACGACCAGGGCGGGCAGAAGCAGGAAAAAACGGAGTGGCACCGCATCGTGGCCTGGGGCCGCCTGGTGGACGTGATCGAGCGCTACGTGAAGAAGGGCGATCGCCTGTACGTGGAGGGCGAGATCCAGTACCGGCAGTACGAGGACAAGGAAGGCGTCACCAAGTACACCACGGAGATCAACCTCCGCGAGATGATCATGCTGGGCAGCCGTGAGGGCGGCGGCGGCGGTGGTGGCGGTGACTACGGCGGTGGTGGCGGTGGATACGGCGGTGGCGGTGGACGTGGCGGCGGTGGCGGCTCGTACGGCGGCGGCGGGGGTGGGGGCGGCCAGCGTGGCGGCGGGAGTGGCGGCGGCGGTGCGCCGGCAGGCGGCGGAGGCCGTGGCGGCGGTGGTGGGGGCGGCGGCAACTACGACGACTTCCAGGCGCCGCCCTTCGAGGACGACGACGACCTGCCGTTCTAAGACCCAACCGGCAAAACGGACGGCCTCACACGGAGGCACGGAGGACACAGAGGCTGCAAACCACTCCGTGACCCCCGTGCCCTCCGTGTGAGCCAGCAGGATCTGCTTACACGAAGGATTCGGCGGATTCGCTACAAGACAGGCGGACGGGCGATTGGAAGAAGAGGGGTCATGCACACGTGTGCACGACCCCTTCTCACATCCCATCAACTTTATAACGCAGAGTACTTGACGGGCGGAATTTGCGTTATACATTGTTGTCCTATGTATACCGGCTCTATGTATCGGCGGCCCTGCATCGCCGCGGTGAACGCCCCTCGCCTTTCAGGCAGTCCCGATCGGGGACGGAGCCCGCGCGTCGCATGAGCATCAACAAGGATCTCGTCGCCGCCTCGTCCACACCGCTGGTGCTGGCGATCCTGGCCGAAGGGGACAGCTATGGCTACGCGATCCTCAAGCGGGTGCGCGAGCTGTCCGGCGGCGAGCTGGAGTGGACGGACGGGATGCTGTACCCGGTGCTGCACCGGCTGGAGCGCTCCGGCCTGATCGAGGCTCGCTGGGACCAGGCGGAGTCGGGGAGAAAGCGGAAGTACTATCGCGTAACCGAGGCCGGCCGCGAGCAGCTGGCCGAGGAAAAGCGGCAGTGGCACACGGTTGACCAGGCGCTCCGGAACATCTGGCCGGCACTGGCGGTGGCCGGTGTCGCCATTCTGCACTCCATTTTCTTTTTCCCACGCGGTCGAGCATGAATCAGGAGCCTGACGACGCCCCGGCGGTTCCGCTGGAGCAGCAGATCGAGGCATGGCGGGCGCACCTGCGCCGGAGCGGGGCGATCACGGCCTCCGACGCCGCGGAGCTGGAGGACCACCTCCGCGAGCAGGTGGCTTCGCTGAACGCGGACGGACTCTCCGACGACGAGGCGTTCCTGGTGGCGGTCAAGCGGATGGGCGCCATCGACGCCCTGACGCGCGAGTTCGCCCGGGAGCATTCGGAGCGCCTCTGGAAGCAGCTCGTCCTTTCCGGCGACGGGTGGGACGGTGGCGCGGCGCCGGACGCGGCGTACGGCTCCCGCAGGATGTGGGTGGCGCTGGCCCTGGCCGTGGCGGCCGGGGTGGCGATCAAGATCCCGGCCCTGTTCGGGATCGCCTTCAAGGACAGCGACGCCTTCTACCCGCTCAACATCGCCTTCTTCACGCTTCCCTTCATCGCCGCGTACTTCGCGTGGGAGCGGCCGCTTTCGATCCGCACCCGGCTGTGGGTGGCGGGCGCCTTCGCCCTGGCGGCGGTCGTGGTGAACGCCTTTCCCTTCCGCGGATCGGCGGAGCCCGACACGCAGATCCTGACCATCCTGCACCTGCCCATCGCGCTGTGGCTGGCGGTGGGCGTGGCCTACGTGGGCGGGCGCTGGCAGGGGAACGAGCGGCGGATGGATTTCGTCCGCTTTACCGGCGAGCTGTTCATCTACTTCGTGCTGATCGCGCTGGGCGGGGGCGTGCTGATCGGGATGACCTTCGCGCTGTTTTCGGCCATCGGCATCGATGCCGAGCCGCTGGTGGGCGAATGGATTCTCCCCGTCGGCGTGGTGGGCGCCACCGTGGTCGCCTCGTGGCTGGTGGAGGCCAAGCAGAGCGTGATCGAGAACATGGCGCCCGTGCTCACCCGCATCTTCTC
>DASTVC010000056.1:0-3308 GCA_035759295.1 Longimicrobium sp.
TACGTGGTGAGCGGGTGTGAGGGTGTGAGGGTGTGAGGGTGTGAGGGTGTGAGGGTGTGAGGGTGTGAGGGTGTGAGGGTGTGGTGCGGCCGGCCGTGGTGTTCGGCGATTGAAATCGCGGCTGGAATATCACGAAATCCGCCTTCGCGGATTGTGACCGCGAGTGCGGAGCGACGCACACGCTGGGCCTTCTACCGCATTGGGTGCGGACGCGCCGGTGCCTGGGATGCCGCACATGTCACGGCCGCCGAGTCCGCGCAGGCGGACTTTGTGATGTTGTAGCCGCGGTTTTAACCGCCCCGGACGGAGGCGGCCGGAGCGGTAAGGGGAATTGCCCGCGGCACGATTGTGGATCGAACAAACGACCGAGCCCCGCCGGACCAATCGTCCAGCGGGGCTCGTCGTCTTCCGCTCTCCCGGAATCAGTTGCCCGCCTCGGGCTCCACGATCTCCACGTCGCCGCCGCCGCGCTTCATGCGCAGCTTTACGGGCTGGCCGGGGCGGTAGCGCTGGAACTGGTCGGCCGTCACCTCGCGCTCGTGCGTCTTGCCGTCGCCGTCCGTAAAGCGCAATACGTAGCGTTCGATGCGGGCCCCCTCGCGTTCGTTGCGGCCGATCTGCACCGCGGGCCACGCGGGCTCCCTCGCCGCGTCGCCGCGGGCCCAGGCGGTATCGTCGGGGAGCCACTTCTCGATCTCGTACGCGTACTTCGTATCATAGATCGGCTCCTGGCGGTACACCGGGTCCTGGTACGTCTCGTCGCGGTAGTTGGTGGTGTACTCGGGCTCGGTGCAGGTCACGTCCTCGAAGTACCCGTTCCCCATGTCGCGCTGGCCGCAGGTGTAGGTGCGCGTCCCCGTCTGCACCCGCTCGCTCACCTGCCGCGTCCTGGTCTCGTAGTGGTCCAGAACCTGGCGGTAGTCGCGGATCGCGCGAAAGCTGCGCTGCTGCCGCCCGCCCTGGGGCACGGACCAGTCCTCCTCCTGCACGGTGCGGTACTCCTGCACCTCGATGGCGCGCGACCAGTCCTTGGCCGCCACCGTCGCCGTGACCTCCTTGGGCCCGTTCCACCAGACCAGGCCGCCCACGATGGCGACCAGCGCCGCCGGCCCCTTCCACCCGCGCCGCCGCCTGGGCGGGACGGTGCCGGCCAGGGCGGCGACGGGCTCCGCCGCGGGCTCGTCGAAGCGGTGCTCGTGCGTCTGCTGCTGGGGACTGCTGCCGCGCTCGGCGCCGCAGCCGGGGCAGCGGTCCATGCTCGCGCGCGCGCTCACGCCGCAGTGCTCGCAGATCCAGTCGGCGCCGGCGCCGGCTTCGGCAAGCCGTGCGGCGTCGGTCACCTCGGCGGCATCGTCGGGAAGGTAGAACCTGATGCCTTCGGGGCGCCGGTTGCCGCATCCGGAACACGACAGCTCGCGTCCGAGCAGCCCCTTGTTGCCACAGGTGGGACAGTCCCAGCGGCCTTCGCGAATCGCCATCTCAGGATCGAGCAGAGGTGAAGCGGACGGATGCGCCGCGCCGGTGCGGCGCGGGCAGGGTGCAGAAACGTGCGGTTGCTGTAAGATGTTTCATCGCCCCGCGTTTGTGAAGCGGGGGAACGCCCCGGCGCCTGCGGTGTTCCTCTGCCGGTCCTTCTCCACACCCCGCATCGCCGCGACCGATGGCCATCCCCCGCGAAGACTACGAGCGAATCGCCGCCGAGCGCGCGGAGGCCGAAGAGGCGTCGCGGCGCGAGGAGCGGCGCTACTGGATGATCACGCTGCTCGTCTGCCTGGGATGGTGCGCGGTGGGGGCGTTCGTCACCGGGCTGGGCTTTGCGCTGGTGCTGGACGTGGACACGGCCAACGTGCTGATCGATTCGGGGCAGGGGATCGCGGCGGGCGGCGTGCTGTTCACCGTCACGTACGCCGGCTACCTGCGGCACAAGCGGGGGCTGGAGTGAGGGGCCCGGTGCGGGTGCGCGTGGCGACGGAGGCGGATCTCCCCGCCATCCGCGCGCTGATCCCGGATTCCGTCCGTGGCCTGAGCACGGGATTCTACACGCCGGAGCAGATCGAAAGCAGCATCCGCTACGTCTTTGGCCCCGACACGCAGCTGATCGCGGACGGCACCTACTTCGTGGCGGTGGATGGGGACGAGATCGCGGGATGCGGCGGATGGAGCGCGCGGCGCACGCTCTATGGCGGCGACCAGGCCAAGGGTGCGGACGATCCGCGGCTGGATCCCGCGACGGAGCCCGCGCGCATCCGCGCCTTCTTCGTGCATCCGGACCACGCGCGGCGCGGCATCGCCTCCGCCATCTACGACGCCTGCGTCGCCGCGGCGCGGGCGGCCGGCTTCCGCGCGCTGGAGCTGATGGCCACGCTCCCCGGCGTGCCGCTGTACCGCACGTTCGGCTTCCACCCCGTCGAATCGATCGAGTCCACCCTCCCCGACGGTGTCACCATCGGCTTCGTCCGCATGCGGCGCGAGATCTGAACAGGATCACGCGGAGCCGCGGAAAAATAAAGAGAGGCGCGGATGAGGGTATCCTCCGCGTCTCTCTTCTTTTCCTCCGCGGCTCCGCGTGAAAAATCCTCAGTCCGGGGCCTGCACGATGACGGCGGGTTGTGGGGAGACCGCGGCCGTGGCCGGCGCGGCGCCCAGGTACTCGTCGCGGTACATCTTCAGAAGCTCGAAGAAGTAGGCGATGGCCAGCGGGCCCAGCAGCACGCCCAGCAGCCCGAATAGCTTGAGCCCGGCGAACGCGCCCACCAGCGTGGCCAGGGGGTGGATGTTCGACACCTTCTTGAAGACCACCATCCGCACCACGTTGTCCACGCTCCCCGCCAGGAAGCCCACGATCGCCAGCGCCACCATGGGCCCCCAACGCCCATCCATCCCCAGCACCACCATCCCGGGAATCCACACCAGCGCGCTCCCCAGCATCGGCAGCACCGAGACCAGGCCGGTGATCACCCCCCAGAACGCCGCGCCGGGGAGGCCCAGCACCCAGAACGCCACGCCGATCATCGTACCCTGCAGCAGCGCCGTGAGCAGCGTTCCCACCAGTGTGGCCTGGGTGACGCTGAAGAAGCGGGCGCGCAGCGAGTCGGCGTTCTGGTCGGAAAAGGGCACGTAGTCGCGCACGCTGTTCCACACCACGCCGGGATACAGCAGCAGGTAGTACAGCCCGAAGAACGCGATCACCAGGCTAAGCAGGCTGCGCGCGGCGCCGCCGAAGAAGCCGATGGCCTGCTGCGACACCCACGTCGCCGCCGTCCCCCCCGCATCGGCCAGCTGCGTCCCCACGTCCATCCCGCCGATGC
>DASTVC010000057.1:0-4046 GCA_035759295.1 Longimicrobium sp.
TTGAATACGCTTACGTTAGCCATAATGTTTCTCCTTATTCTGAGGTAAGGCAGGTTGAAGAAAGCGTAAGCAGTTGGTCAGGCATACCTAACGCAGAGATCAGCGGACGCGAGCGGGACCTAAATTAGGTAGCCCGGCCGCATTTCGCCCCCTTGAGGAATTAGACAACACACCCCACGTATCCGAGCGGTATAACTTGTTGTTCAGTGGGAACGGAATTCCGGCCAACACAGCTTTAATAGGGGTATGACGGAATCCGCTACAATTAGATAATGCTCATCTATCCGAACGTCAAGTGCAAGTAAATCTCACAAATGCAAGCCGCTGCATTGCGCGCTGACCTAGCATTACCCTGCGCGGTGGCGAGATAGTGGACGAGGTGCTGTCCACCGGCTACCTGTCCGAGGCGGAAGCCGCGTACCAGCGCGGCGAGATTCCAGATTACTACCTGTTCCCCGGCGGCAAGCTTAAACGCGGCTCCGTGCCTCCGAGCCGCGCGACGGAAGGGTGCCTGTCGGACTAGACCCTCCGGGGGCTGTTCAAGGGTCTGGAGGCGATTGCGGGGATCCCGCACAAGCCGGGACGTGCGCTCTACGGGCTCCGCAGGCAGGCGACGGACCTTGCGCCCGAGTTTGCGCAGGACGCACAGGTGCTCAACCGCATCTCCGGCCACGCGGACAGCGCCACGCGGGAACGCATCTACCAAGACCCGAACAACGAGCGGGTGCGGGCCAAGGCGGCGGAGGAACGCCGCAGCATGCGCGGCTTTCTTGCGGAGGGTGAACGCCACCAAAAAAAGCCGCATGAACCTATCCCACATCTATCCCACCCCCTGCGCGTGCCGCATTCTGACGGGTGGCGTAAGATGCAGCTAGAACGTCACTTAGCATCGGTGGGGCGGTTGGGGATAGCCGTGGTAGGGGTGACACGGAGTCAACGGAGTCAGCGGAGTTCGCTCGTGCCGTCCCTACGCGTCGGTGTGAGAGCACGGGGACAACGTGCGGTGTCGGGGTGCGGAGGCAGTCGCGGGTGGCGACGCGCATGTGTAGGAGCAGCGGGAACGGTAGAGGAACGGAGGCACGGCAGGGGGCCATCCGCATTTTTTCTGACGATACCTATCACGCCATCCTCAGCCTCAGCCCAAAGCCGATGCCTCCCGCAGACGCACCGGAGCCGGCCTCCACGAACACCCCGATGCGCGATCTGGCGAAGCATCCGCTGCTCCGCTGCCGCGGAAACGCGCCGCCGGCACGCGATTCTACATCCATCCGGGAAGGGCTATCATGCAAAGCCGCCGGATGCCGGCTGCGGGAATGATGCGCCGCGGCTGGCGATCCGGATCAGCGTCCGGCGCTGACGACGGTGCCGCCGCGCACCACGCCGACCGCCACTTCCTTCTGCGGCACGTCGCCGTTCCTGTCGAAGCGGATGGTGCCGGCCACGCCTTCCACCGCGGGATTGGCCGATCCAATCCCCTCCAGGTACGCGCGGATGCGCGCGCGGTCGGCGCCGCCCCGGGCCAGCGCCTGTTCCATCACGCGCATGGCGTCGTAGCCCAGCGCCGCGTCGGCGTTGGGAAGGGAGCGAAAGCGGCGCTGGTACTCGCCCACGAAGCGCGCCGCCGCCGTGTCCCGCGAATCCGCGAAGAACGCCGCGCCGATGAACACTCCCTCGGCCACGGCGCCCTCGGCCTCCACCCCCAGCAGCCCGTCGGCGCCCATCACCAGGCCGGTGTAGCCCAGCCCCCGGGCGCGCGGCAGGATGGCGGCCGCGTCTTCCGCGCTCCCGGCGATGAACAGCGCGTCCATCCCCCGGGCCAGCGCGCGGCGCAGGTACGGCTCCGGGCCCGTGCCGGCGGTGAGCATCTCCGTGAGATACGGGTCCTGGGCGACCAGCGCGCCGCCCTCTCCCCGGAACGTGCCGGCAAAGCTGGCCGCCACGCCGCGGCCGTACTCGTCGTTGGCGTACAGCACGGCCGCGCGGCGCACACCACGCGCGCGGGCCCACCGCGCCAGCGCCGGCCCGTACGCCAGGTCGCTGGGCGAAACGCGAAAGGTCCACGGCCCCGCGAGCGTCACCTGCGGGCTGCTGGCCGTGGGCGAGAGCGCCACCACGCCGCGGCGCGGGTCGTTGTAGACCCCCGCCGCCGCCAGCGTCGCCGACGAGTTGATGTGCCCGATCACCGCCACCACGCGCGCGTCGTCGCGCAGCTCGGTGGCCACCTCGATGGCGCGGCGCGGGTCGCCCCCGTCGTCCTTCACCACCAGCGCGAGCCGCCGCCCGCCGATGCCGCCGCGCGCGTTGATCTCGTCCACCGCCATCTCCGCCGACTGCCGGACGGCGCGCCCGCCCGCCGTCCCCATCGACCCGGCAAGCCCGATGTGAATCTCCCCTCCGCCACCCGGTCCGCCGCACGCGGCCAGCCCCAGCAGGAGAGCCGCGATTCCGATCCTCCAACCCGCATTCATCCGCCATCCCCCGTCTGGCTGGCATCCCTGGCGCGCTCCGCGCCTACCCGCAGCGCGCAAAACAAGGCGGACGGAGCCCTGCCTGGCTACGTCCGCACTGCGCTCCGCTGATTGCGCCACAATATGGCGTTTCCATCGTCCGAACGCGAGTGGAAAGTGTCGGCGCGCCTTTCCCCCGCTCGGATTCCGGACTCGCGCGCGCGCCAAAGCGCCGAGGCCGGCTCCGGAATGTGTCCGGAGCCGGCCTCGGCGTCATGGGCGGGTGCGTCGGCGCGCGCTAGATGTGCAGCGCGTGGCCCAGGCTGGCCAGCGCGGCTTCGGCGACGGCTTCGGAGAGGGTGGGGTGCGGGTGCATGGCCCGGTCCATCTCCTCCATCGTCGTCTCCAGGTGGCGGCCGACCACGAACTCCGCGATCAGCTCCGTGGCGTGCGGACCCACGATGTGGGCGCCGACGACCTCGCTGTACTTCTTGTCGCGGATCACCTTCACGAAGCCGTCGGTATCGCCCGCCGTGAGCGCGCGGCCGTTGGCGGTCCAGGGGAAGGTGCCCACCTCGATGTCCAGCCCCTTCTCCCGCGCCTGCTCCTCCGTAAGCCCCACCGACGCGACCTCGGGGTGGCAGTAGGTGCAGTTGGGGATGTTGGCGTAGTCGATGCCGGCGTGCGGGTCGCCGTGAATGCCCTCCACGCACGCCACGCCCTCGTGGCTGCCCTTGTGCGCCAGCAGGGGCGGGCCGGCCACGTCGCCGATGGCGTAGATGCCTTCCACGTTCGTCTTCATCTGCCGGTCGATGGCGATGAAGCCGCGGTCGGTGAGCTTTACGCCCGCCTTTTCCAGGCCGATGTCCTCCACCAGCGGCGCGCGGCCGATGGCGCTCAGCACGCGCTCGGCATCCACCGTCTGCGTCCTGCCCTGCGCGTCGGTGATGGTGAGCGTCACGCCCTTCTTGCCGACGTCCGCCTTTTCCAGCTTGACGCCCGTGAGGACGGTCATCCCCCGCTTGCGGTAGCTCTTCTCCACGACGGCGCTGCAGTCGCGGTCCTCCAGCGGCAGCACGCGGTCCGCCATCTCGATGATGGTGACCTGGGTGCCGAACGCGGCGTACACGTCCGCGAACTCGCAGCCGATGGCGCCGGCGCCCACGATGGCGAGCGTCTTCGGCGCCTCGGGCGACATCATGGCGTCCGTGGAATCCCAGACGCGGTCGTGGTCGATCTTGAGGAACGGCAGGTCGCGGGGGCGCGAGCCGGTGGCGATGATGACGTGCTTGCCGCTGATCGTCTGCGTCTTGCCGTCCTTGCCCGTCACCTCCACCTGGCCCTTGCCGGCCAGGCGGCCGCGGCCCTGCACGTGGGTGACCTTGTTCTTCTTGAAGAGGAAGCCGATGCCCTTGACCAGGCGCTCGCTGACCTGGCGCGAGCGCTTGACGGCCTGGGCCATGTCCGTCTTGATCTCGCCCACCGTCACGCCGAACTCCTTTGCGTGGCCCAGGTGGGTGATCATGGCCGCGCTTTCCAGCAGGGCCTTGGTGGGGATGCAGCCGATGTTCAGGCACACCCCGCCCAGGTTGCCTTCTT
>DASTVC010000058.1:0-17254 GCA_035759295.1 Longimicrobium sp.
CCGACGGCGAGCTGGATGCCGCGATCGCCTTCCTGGTTCTCCACTACGTCACTGAGCCGGGCGAGGCGCTGGCCCAGGCCGCGCGGGCGCTGCGTCCCGGCGGACGGCTGCTGGTGGTCGACATGATGCCGCACGACCGCGAGGAGTATGTCCAGGCCATGGGCCACGTATGGCAGGGCTTCGAGGCCGCGCGGCTGGAGGGATGGATGGCGGAGGCCGGGCTGGGCGCGTTCCGCTACGTCCCGCTCCCGCCCGATCCGGCCGCGAAAGGGCCGGGGCTGTTCGCCGCCAGCGCGCGGAAGCCCTCACCCGCGGCGCCCTCACCCGCGGCCTGAGAGCCGCACCCTCTCCCGCAAGCGGGAGAAGGGAGACACGGCACCGGCCGTGGAGCGCTTCGATTGATGTGGGTTTGGGCTGCTGAAGCCGAGCCTGTCGTAGCGCGATCGAATTCTCCCCTCTCCGTGAGGAACGAACGGGGAGGGGCCGGGGGAGGGGCACCCCGCGGACGCAGTTCGATGTCGTTCGAAGCGCCGTGATCCTTTGTCGTTGATCGATCGAGAAGTAGAAGTCGTGCCGTCGTAGATCGTAGAAGTTCGTGGAAGTCTGTTCCCTGTACCCTGTTCCCTGGAGTTCACCGTGTCCGCTGTCGCCGAGCTTACCCATCCCTTCGCCGCCTCTGCCGAGGCCGGCCGCGAGCCCTTCAAGGTGCGCGATCTGTCCCTGGCCGACTTCGGCCGCAAGGAGATCCGCCTGGCCGAGCACGAGATGCCCGGCCTGATGGCCCTGCGCGCCGAGTACAAGGGCGACTTCCCCCTCCGCGGCGCCAAGATCATGGGCAGCCTGCACATGACCGTGCAGACCGCCGTGCTCATCGAGACGCTGGTGGAGCTGGGCGCCGACGTGCGCTGGGTGTCGTGCAACATCTTCAGCACGCAGGACCACGCCGCCGCCGCGGTGGCCGTCGGCAAGGACGGCACGGTGGACGATCCGCAGGGCGTGCCGGTGTTCGCCTGGAAGGGCGAGACGCTGGAGGAGTACTGGTGGTGCACCGAGCAGGCGCTCATCTGGCCCGACGGCAGCGGCCCCAACCTGCTGCTGGATGACGGCGGCGACGCCACCCTGCTCGTTCACCGCGGCGTGGAGTACGAGAAGACCGGCGTGGTCCCGGCTTTCGACGCCGAGAACGAGCCCGAGGAGTGGGGCATCATCCTCGACACCCTGCGCCGCACCATCGCCCAGGAGCCGGGCCGCTGGACGCGCATCGCCGCCGAGATCCGCGGCGTGAGTGAAGAGACGACGACCGGCGTGCACCGCCTGTACGAGATGATGAACGCGGGGACGCTGCTGTTCCCGGCCATCAACGTCAACGACAGCGTCACCAAGTCCAAGTTCGACAACCTGTACGGCTGCCGCCACTCGCTCACCGACGGCATCCTGCGCGCGAGCGACGTGATGCTGGCGGGCAAGGTGGCCGTGATCTGCGGCTACGGCGACGTGGGCAAGGGGTGCGCGCAGGCGCTCAAGGGGCAGGGCGCGCGCATCATCATCACCGAGATCGATCCCATCTGCGCGCTGCAGGCCGCGATGGAAGGGTACCAGGTGACCACGCTCGAGGATGTCGTCGACACCGCCGACATCTTCATCACCGCGACGGGCAACAAGGACATCATCACCACCGACCACATGGCGCGGATGAAGGACAAGGCCATCGTGGGCAACATCGGCCACTTCGACAACGAGATCGACATGGCCGGGCTGAAGAAGCAGGGGATCGAGCGGATCAACATCAAGCCGCAGTACGACGAGTTCGTGTTCCCCGACAGCCACAGCGTGATGATCTTGGCCGAGGGCCGCCTGCTGAACCTGGGCTGCGCCACGGGCCACCCCTCGTTCGTGATGAGCGCCTCGTTCACCAACCAGGTGATGGCGCAGATCGAGCTGCACACCAACAACGAGCAGTACGAGCGCAAGGTGTACGTGCTGCCCAAGAAGCTGGACGAGAAGGTGGCGCGCCTGCACCTGGACAAGCTGGGCGTAAAGCTCACCCCGCTGTCGCCCAAGCAGGCCGAGTACATCGGCGTGCCGGTCGAGGGCCCGTACAAGCCGGACCACTACCGGTACTAGTCGTACGAAGGTACGAGGGTACGAGGTACGATGGGCGGCGCGGGGGATCATCCCTCGCGCCGCCCCTCTTTTATCCCGGAAAGTGGATAGTTCTCAAGCTCGCGCATCAGGTGGTGCGATCGACGCGATTCATCGCGCTTTGGACACCACTGGGTGATCCACAGCCCTCCTCGAAAAAACGCGGATGGCCCTCTGCCGCAATTCCATCCCTCTTCCGTTCCCGATACCCCGCCTGGCCGTACCCTCATCCGCCGTCCGCTCAGTGAACCAGGCTGCAGACCGTGAGAGAGGAGGAAACGGCACGAGAAAACTCCGCTAACTCTGATAACTCTGCGTGAGCCCAATTCTTTTTATCGATTCAGCATGGCTCGGTCGGCGTCGGAGGCGGTCGCCCTACTGTCGCGCGGACGGCTGAAGCAACTGCACACTTGCGCGATTCACCCGCGCAACGCACAGTATCCAACATTGTATCCAATTCTCCGCCGCACCCTCCCGCTCTCCTGGCCGGCAACCTTCAGTGAACGGCCCCGCCATGTCGGAACACAAGCCACGGACCGGAGCCGAATGACCTCGGCGGCCCGCGCGCGGGATGGCTCGGCGGCGGCGTACGTGCACGTCCGCGAGCTGATCGTCAGCGGCCGGCTGGCGCCCGGCGGACGCGTGATCGAGAGCGAGCTGGCCGAGCGCCTGGGGACCAGCCGTACCCCCGTCCGCAGCGCGCTGCACCGGCTGCAGGGGGAAGGGTACGTGATCGCCAGGCGCGGCGGGAGGCGGACGCTGCTGACGGTGGCGCCGCTGACCCGCGAGGACGGGCGCGAGCTCTTCTGGATCGTCGGCGAGCTGGAGGCCATGGCGGCCAACTGGGTGGCACGCGGCGACGGCGGCGACCGCCACCAGGTGGCTGAGTCCATGGCGCGTACCAACCAGGAGCTCCTCCTGGCCTCCGACGTCGATGCTCCCGATCCCTCGCGCCTGTTCGACCTGCACACGCGCTTTCACCAGACGTACGTGGACGCGTGCGGCGGGCCGCGGATGCAGGCCATGCACGCCGTGGTAAAGCCCCAGGCGGAGCGCTATCGCCGGCTGTACAGCACGGCGCTGGGTGGGCACATCCACGCCTCGCTGGCGGAGCACGAGGCCATCGTGCGCGGCATCCAGGAGGGCGACCCGCAGGCGGCGGAGCGGGCCGTGAAGGCCAACTGGCGCAACGCCGCCGAACGGCTGGCCCGCGTCATCGACCGCGTGGGCGAGCGGGGCAGCTGGTAGGAACACCGGATCCACCGCCCCACACGGGCGTTTTCCCTCCGCCGCGTCCACTCCGCGGCGGACGCATCATCCCTCACGCAGGAGGCGCTGAATGCACCATCCAACTCGTTCGGGTCCCGCCCGGCGGGGTACCGGGTCCCGCACGTGGCTCCGGGCCGCGGCCGCAGCGCTGATGGCGCTGGCCGCGGCGGCACCGCCGGCGGCGGCGCAGCAGGGCGAGCTGTCGGGCACGGTGGTCGAGGCCCAGTCGCAGCGGCCGGTGGCCGGCGCGCAGGTGACGGTGCAGGGGCAGACGCGCAGCGCGGTGACGGACCCCCAGGGCCGCTTCCGCATCGCCGGCGTGCAGGGGACCAGCGTTACGCTGCAGGTGGACCGGCTGGGCTTTACCCGCACCACGCGCTCGGTGCAGGTGGGGCAGACGGGGATCACCATCTCCATGAATGAGTCGGCGCTGTCGCTGGACGCGGTGGTGGTGACGGGGACGGCGGGGGGCGCGGAAAAGCGTACGCTGGGGAACGCCGTCACCCGGCTTGACGTGGCCGAGACGGTGCGCGAGCAGCCGGTGAGCAACATGTCGGACCTGCTGAACGCGCGCGCGCCGGGCGTCGTCATCATCCCCGCGACGGGGAACGTGGGCGGCGGATCGCGCATCCGGGTGCGCGGGGTGAGCAGCCTTTCGCTGCCGCAGGAGCCGCTGATCTACGTGGACGGCGTGCGGGTGCTGAACGACGCGGCCACGGGGCCCATCAACCAGGGCTTCGGCAGCAACAGCATCTCGCGCTTCAACGACATCAACCCCGAGGACATCGAGAGCATCGAGATCATCCGCGGCCCCGCGGCGGCCACGCTGTACGGCACCGAGGCCAGCAACGGGGTGATCCAGATCATCACCAAGCGCGGCGCGGCCGGCGGCACCCGCTGGGACCTGAGCGTGCGCCAGGGCGCCGTGTGGTTCGACAACTACGACGAGCGGGTGTGGACCAACTGGGGGACGGACACGTTCACCGGCGACACGGTGAGCATCGACGTGGTGGACCTGGAGCGCGAAGCCGGGCGCCGCGTGTGGCAGACGGGGGCGCTGCGCAGCTACAACCTGTCGCTGAACGGCGGCACGCCGTCGGTGCGCTACTACGTGGCCGGCGGCATGGACCGCGACGAAGGGGTGGAGCCCAACAACACGGTGCGCCGCTGGAACGCGCGGGTGAACCTGACGGCGGAGCCGCGCAGCGACATGGACGTGCGCGCCAGCGCGGGGTACGTCTCCGGCCGCATCAACCTTCCGCTCGAGGCGGGCGGCGGCGGCACGGCGTGGACCACCTTCTTCGCCAACCCGGCCAACCTGCGGCTGGCCAACGGCGACGCCAGCTTCCGCCGCGGCTTCCACAGCGCCACGCCGGAGGGGTACCGCTACGCCTACGAGGACTGGCAGGACGTGAATCGCTTTACGGGGAGCGTGGAGCTGAACCACCGGCCCACCGACTGGCTGGCGCAGCGCCTTACCCTGGGCGCCGACGTGACCCGCGAGCAGAACGTGGAGGTGGTGGAGCGGATGGACGACCCCGCCTTCCTGCCCATGTTCACCGCGGGCGAGATCGCCGGCTACCGCGACCAGAACAATCGCAACATCAGCTACACCAGCCTGGACTACAGCGCCACGGCGTCGTACGGGCTGCGCGAGAACATCTCGTCCAGCACCTCGGCGGGCGCGCAGGTCTACCGGCGCTACACCGACATCGAGTCGGCGTCGGGGCGCGACTTTCCCGTGCGGGGGCTGCGCGGCATCAACGCCACGGCGGTGCGCTCGGGCGGCAGCAACTACCTGGAAGACGTGACGGTGGGCGTGTACGCGCAGCAGCAGATCGGCTTCAACAACCGGCTGTTCGTTACGGCCGGCCTGCGCGCGGACGACAACAGCAACTTCGGCGAGGACTTCGACCTGGTCTACTACCCCAAGGTGAGCGCCTCGTGGGTGGTGAGCGACGAGCCCTTCTTCCGCCTGCCGTGGGTGAGCGGGCTCAAGCTGCGCGCGGCGTATGGCGAGACGGGGCAGCAGCCCCTCTTCCTGACCTCCATCCGCACCTACACCTCCGTTCCCGGGCCCGGTGACGTGGGGACGGTCACGCCGGGCGCGGCGGGGAACCCGGCGCTGGGGCCGGAGCGCGGCAAGGAGATCGAGCTGGGCTTCGACGCCGGCTTCATGGACGAGCGGGTGGGGGTGGAGTTCACCTACTACGACAAGAAGACGGAAGACGCCCTGCTGCTGCGCGACATCGCGCCGTCCACGGGCTTCAGCGGCCAGCAGTGGTTCAACGCGGCCGAGATCCGCAACCACGGCATCGAGCTGCTGGTGCGCGGCACGGCCATCCGGCGCGAGAACGTGGAGCTGGAGCTGGCGCTGAACCTGTCCACCAACGCCAACCGCATCGAGAGCCTGGGCATTCCCGGGCTGGACACGGTGCAGGCGGGCACCTTCGTGCGCCACGTGAAGGGGTACCCCGTGGGCTCGTGGTGGGAAAAGCGGGTGGTGGACGCCGAGTTCAACGCCGCGGGCAAGCTGATCGCGGGCTCGGAGATGTGCGACGACGGCAACGGCGGCCAGGTGCCGTGCGCCACGGCGCCGCGGCTCTTCCTGGGCCGGCCCACGCCTTCGCGCGAGGGCGCCTTCATGCCCGCGCTCACCCTGTTCAACCGGGTGCGCATCGCGGGAATGGTGGACTTCAAGTCGGGCTACCACAAGCTGGACGGCAACCTGCGCGTGCGCTGCCTGCTCTTTGGCCGCTGCCGCGAGAACTGGTTTCCGCAGGAGTTCGTGGACGACCCGGCGTGGCTGGCGCAGGTGCAGCGCGGCGGCACCTTCGTAAACGGCATCATCAACGACGCCAGCTTTACCCGCCTGCGCGAGCTTTCGCTCACCTACACGGTGCCGGACTCGTGGGCGGAGCGCGTGGGCGCGTCGCGTGCCAGCATCAGCATCGCGGGGCGCAACCTGCACACCTGGACGGACTACAGCGGCATCGAGCCCGAGGCCTCGTTCCTGGGCGGCAGCCGCGGCGGCGGAAGCGCGCAGTGGGAGCAGAACGTGACCCCGCAGCTGGCGCAGTTCGTCACCACCCTGAACCTGAGCTTCTGACCATGGGAGGAGCGATGACTGGACGTACGCGACGGCCCGGCCGCGCGCGGCTCCGCCCGGGGCTTGCGGTGCTCGCGGCCCTGCTGGGGCTGCTGGGCGTGCTGGGGGCCTGCGACGGGCTGGACGACCTGCTGAGCGTGGACAAGCCGGTGGACGTGCCGGCGGAGATCCTGAACGATCCCACCAAGGCGCAGCTGCTGGTGAACGGCGCCATCTCCGACTTCGAGTGCGCGCTGGGCTCGTTCATCGTGATGGGCGGGCTGGTGGGCGAGGAGTTCGTCGACGCCACGCAGACGGCCGACCGCTGGCCGTACGACCGGCGCGAGGTGCAGCCGGGCGACGCGCGCTACGCCACCTTCGGATGCGCGGCCCTGGGCACCTACGTGCCGCTCTCCACCGCGCGCTTTACGGCCGACCAGGCGCTGGAGCTGCTGGAGGGGTGGACGGACGACCAGATGCCGGCGGGGGTCAACCGCACCCGGCTGATCGCCACCTCGGCGGCGTACGGGGGCTACTCGTACCTGCTGATGGGGGAGATGTTCTGCTCGGCGGCGGTGAACCAGGGGCCGGAGCTGTTTCCGCCGGACCTGTTCAACCTGGCCATCACGCGCTTTACCCGCGCCATCGACGCGGCCACGACGGCGGGAGGCGCCTCGGCCGACAGCATTCGCTACATGGCGCTGGTGGGGCGGGCGCGCGCCAAGCTGAACCTGGGGCAGTACGCCGCCGCCGCGGCCGACGCGGCGCTGGTGCCGGCGGGCTTCGTCAAGGCCGCCAGCGCCTCCGACGCGTCGGACCGGCGGCGCAACCGCGTGTACGCGCAGAACAACCAGACCGACGGCGTCACCGTGGGCCCGCGCTACCGCAACCTGACGGTGGAGGGGGTGCCGGACACGCGGGTGCGCGCGACGGACAGCGGGCGCAACGCCACGGACGGCAACCGGCTGTGGCAGCAGGGCAAGTACGCCGGGCTGGGGACGCCCATCCCCATCGCCAGCTACGACGAGGCGCAGCTCATCCTGGCCGAGGCGGCGCTGCGCGGGGGATCGCCCGGCAACGCGGTGACCATCATCAACGCCCTGCGCGCGCGGTCGTCCACGCCGGCGTACACGGGCGCGACGGACGCCGCGTCGGTGATGGCGCTGCTGATCGAGGAGCGGCGGCGGGAGCTGTTCCTGGAGGGGCAGCACCTGTACGACGCCATCCGCTTCAACATCACGCTTGACCCGGCGACGGGAACCAACTTCCCCAAGGGCGGCACCTACGGCAGCACCAAGTGCCTGCCGCTTCCCAACGTGGAGCGCCTGAACAACCCCAACCTCGGCGGCTGATCTCCATCCACCGGGCCTGACCGACAAGCCGCCGCGTCCATCCGGGCGCGGCGGCTCCGTCATGCTCCGGCAAGGAATGCCTCACACGGAGTCAACGGAGTACAAGAGCAAGAGCCTCCCGAATCCTCCAGTCCGGTGTGCAGGACCGAAAAGGATGCAACGCAGAGAGCGCAGAGAAGAAAACGAGAGAGCGCAGAGGACTGACGAAAGAGCATCCTCTGCGTTCTCTGGTTCAAACTCTGCGTTCTCTGCGTTCATCTTCTAGTGCCGGACTGCACACGGAATCCGCAGAACCGGTATGACTTGCCGTTGGGAGCGCACGAGGAGCTTCGGGAACGGCACGAGAAAACTCCGCTAACTCTGATAACTCTGCGTGAGGCCCAATCAGGTGAAGCTTGCCGGGGCAGGGGATCCGCGGAAACGAGAAGGGGCAGCCCGGCGGATGCGGGCTGCCCCTCGTCGTCACGTCACCCGAAGCGCGGGATCAGTGGGTGTCCCACCACCCGCGGTTGTTCAGGCCGGCGCCGCCCTGGCGTTCCACGGCGGCGGCGTTGTTCTCCTTGTTCAGCGTCTGCTCGCTCACGGGGTAGGGAAGCCACACGGGGCTTCTCGTTCAGCGCAACGCAGCCGGGGGTGAGCGCGGGGCCGTCCAGCCGGCGCCACTCGGCCCACGCCTCGGGGCCGTTGCCGTAGAGCGCGATCCACCTCTGCAGCGCGATGCTCAGCCCCGCGTACTGCACCCGGAAATCCGCCGGGAAGCTGTTCCGGCGGATCTGCGATATACCGGATTCATGTTCCGCTGCACAGCAGTGGGGTCGATGCGGAACGTGCCCAAAAACGTTTGACGCGGCTACGTCCGCGCCGGGGCAACGGCGCGGGGGCGGACGAGCGGGGTGGCGGCGGGGACGGGATCCGGCCGTCCGAAGAGGAAGCCCTGCAGCAGGTTGACGCCCAGCTCCGTCATCATCGCCCACTCTTCCTCGCGCTCGATCCCCTCCGCCAGCACCAGCTGCCCGTTGTCCTGCCCCAGCCGCGCCAGCGCCGCGCACACGTCGCGGTGCAGCGCGCTCTCCGGCGCGCGCGACACCATCTCCCGGTCGATCTTGATGAGGTCGGGGTTCAGGTCCGCCATCAGCGACAGGCCGGACCAGCCGCTCCCCACGTCGTCCAGCGCCACCTTGAAGCCGGTGGCGCGGTAGTAGGCCAGCAGGTTGCGCAGGTGCTCGCGCCTGGGAACCTGCTCCGTCTCCACCACCTCGAAGACGATGTGGTCCGGCTCAAGCCCGCTCTCCGCGGCGGCACGGACCGTGGTCCGCAGGCAGAACTCCGGGCGGTAGACGGCGGTGGGGAGAAAGTTGACCAGCAGGTGGTGCGGCGGCCCCAGCCCGGCGGCGCCGGCGTTGCGCAGGTGCATCTCGCGGACGTGGCGGTCCAGCATGAAGGTGAGATGCTCCTGCTTCGCCCACTCCAGCAGCGTGGCGGGGCTGACGAGGGAGCCGTCGTCGGCGCGGCCGCGCATCAGGCACTCGTAGCCCCACACCTGCAGCGTGCCGGCCCAGAAGATGGGCTGATACCACGTTTCCATCCGCCCCTCCGCCAGCATTCCCGCCAGCGGCGAGCTGTCCACCCGCGCCATCTCCTGCAGCGGCTGCGCGTGCAGCAGCGTCACCAGCTGCTCCTCGAGGGGCACGCCCCGTTTGGCCCACGCCGCGCGCAGCCCCGCGTAGCGCTCCGCATCCAGCTCCGTGCGAAGGAACGCCGCCACCTCCGCCACCCCCGACCACCGCGACCCGCTCCCCACCTCCACGCGCACGGCGGAGAGGGGGACGTGCACCTGCCAGTCCTCGCCCGGCGTGAGCCCCTCCAGCTCCGGGTATCGCTCCAGCTCCGGCGCCAGCACCACCAGGCTGCGCGCGTCCGTGCGGCACTCGCACGCCAGCGGATGGGAAGAAGTCAGCTTCAAGTGCCCAGTTTCCAGTGCCAAGTCGTTTGTGTCAGCAGATTGTGTACGTCGCGCGCCCGGCAGCGGACGCGCAGTTGCCCGGAACGCACCGGCCCCCCGTGCCGTCGTAGCCGCGGTTTCAACCGCCCGAGACGGAGGCGGCCGATCCGCTGACTGTGGACGCAGGTGCTGATCGCCGCGCACCTCGTACCGCGCGAACCGGAAGGATGTCCACGAGGCCCGGGCGCGCACTGCACTGGCACCCAACCCCGGGGCCGCCAATCCGCGATGGCGGATTTCGTGTAGTCGTTGCCGCGAATTTATTCGCCCCTGGCAACCCCGACGGCACGCACACCGTCGGAGCGCATCGGCATCACCTCGGAGTCGCAAACAGCATCGATTCGTTACACCGTTACACGCGGTGCTCTCCTCCGTCGGTAATCAACCGCCCCGGGACGACGGTATCCCGATCCAGTTCCCGAACGACGAATGCCCAGCGCCCGCTCGAAGATTCCGGGCACTGGGCACTAGGCACTCGATCCTCGGTACTGCCGTTCCCTCAGTCCTGATGCGTCCAGACGCGCACGCGATCCAGGAACGCCCGCACGTCCAGGGGCTTGGCCACCATGTCGTCGCAGCCGGCCTGCAGCACGCGCTCGCGGGCGCCTTCCATGGCCGTCAGGGCGACGATAGGCACCCCGCGCAGCCCTTCGACCGCGCGGATCTCGCGCGTTGCCTGAAAGCCATCAACCTGCGGCATCATCATGTCCATCAGGATCAGGTCCGGTCGCTCGGCCATCGCCATCTCCACCGCCTGCCGTCCGTTCTCCGCCTCCACCACCCGGTAGCCGAACGCGTCCAGCAGCGTGCGCAGCGCGTCGCGGCTGTCCTCGTGGTCCTCGGCGATCAGCACCAGCGGCGCGCGCACGCCGTCCGCCTCGCCTTCTTCAGGCGGTCGCACGGATGAGATGCGGGGAACCCGCGCCTGCCGGGGACGTGCGGCAAGCGAATAGTACGGAGGCGCCTCAGCGGGCGGCGGCGAAGGAAGAGCCATGCGGTGTCTGGGGGTGCCGAGCGGAACCGCGGCGGGACCGGATCACGGTATACGCAAATTCCGCCAGCCGTAGAAGCAATTCACATGCCCGGCCCCATACAGCCCCGTGCACATTCCGCGCTCCTTTCGAATCCCGGCATGTAGCTGCCTCGTGCGCGGATTGGCGGCCGGCGCGCGGGCGGCGTATCATCTCCCGTCATCCACCCCCTGTGACCCCGGACAGAGACACGGATGCCCCGGATGCAGCTCACCCGCCGCGTGCGGTTCAGCGCGGCGCACCGCTACCACCGCCCCGACTGGAGCGACGCGCGCAACCGCGAGGTCTTCGGCCCCTGCGCCAACCCGCACGGCCACGGCCACGACTACCTGCTTGAGGTGACGGTCGAGGGCGACGTGGACCCCGTCACCGGCTTTTCGGTGGATCTGGGGATGCTGGATGCCGTGCTGCGCAAGGAGGTGGTAGAGCCGCTGGACCATCAGCACCTGAACTTCGTGGTCCCCGAGTTCGCCCCTGGCGGCCTGATCCCCACGACGGAGAACATCCTGGCGCTGCTCTGGCGCCGCATCGAGCCGCGCCTGGGTGCCGCGCGTCTGGTGCGCCTGCGCCTGCACGAGAATCCGGATTTCTTCGTCGAGTACGAGGGGGAAGGGGAGATGGATCAGGGGGCAGGGGACAGGGGACAGGGATGAAAAAGACAGGGGTGGATCGCGGCGGCGATCCACCCCTGATTTGTATGCTGGCCGAGAAGTGCCGCGGCGGTGGCCACATGCCTTGTCCGGCTACGGCGCGGCCGCGGGTTCGGTGCGGAGCTGCCGCGTCAACGCTCCGGCTGGCCGACAGTAGATTCTTCGGCCCTGCGACCATTGACGTAAAGGTCGGGTTCAGCGCGGCCGGGCCTCAGAATGACACGTTCTGGCGTGTCATCCCGATCACCTTGTCACCTTGTCACCCCGTCACCCGTCACCCGTCACCCGTCACCCGTTCACCCGTTCACCCGTTCACCCGTTCACCCATTCACCCGTTCACCTTGTCCCCTCGCTCCACCGCCTGCAGCGCCGGCGCCGTGACCCCCGGCGCATACCGCGGCACCCGCGGTCCCAGCACGTTGGCGCGGACGATGTGCCAGAGGGCCGCCACGCCGTCGCGCCACCCGATCTTCTTACCCTCCGCGTACGTGCGGCCGGCGTAGCTGATGGGCACCTCGTAGATGCGCGCCCGGGCCTGGGCCAGCCGGGCCGTGAGCTCCGGCTCGATGCCGAAGCGGTCGGTGCGCAGCGGCAGGCTCTTCATCAGGTCCGCGCGCACCATCTTGTAGCACGTCTCCATGTCGGTCAGGTTCAGGTCCGTGAACATGTTCGACAGGAGCGTGAGCATCCCGTTCCCCACACGGTGCCAGAAGTAGAGCACCCGGTGCGGCCCGCCGGAAAAACGGCTGCCGAACACCGCGTCGGCCCGCCCGTCGGCGATGGGCTCCAGAAGGCGCGGCAGCTCGAACGGGTCGTACTCCAGGTCCGCGTCCTGGATGACGATCACGTCCCCCGTGGCCGCCGCGATTCCGGTGCGTACCGCCGCGCCCTTGCCGCGGTTGCGCGGGTGGGCCAGCAGGCGGTGGATCACCCCCTCCGCCTCAAGCTCGCGCAGCCGCTGCAGCGTGTTGTCCTTCGAGCCGTCGTCCACGCAGATGAGCTCCACGTCCAGCGGCACCGCGCGCACGCGGCGAACGCTGTCCGCCACCGTCTCTTCTTCATTGTAGACCGGCATTACCACCGAAAGGCGGATGCCGGCGCCGGAGTCGTGCATCGTCATCGTCATACGTCGTTCTTGCGGGCGATCGCGATCAGGCTCTGTCCCACGGGCGGTGTCCACACCCGCTCCAGCGCCTGCACCCACGGGATCACCCACCGGTCATAGATCCGCGCGTCGCGCGCGCTTACCGTCTGCTTGCGCAGCACCTTGCCGCTCAGCCACCACGCCGCCACGCCGGGAAGGTTGGTGTACTGCACCCGCAGCGGCTCCAGCCCCGCCCCCCGCAGCCGCCCTGCCAGCACGGGCTTCGTGTAGCGCCGGAAGTGCTCGAACGCCTTGTCCAGCGAGCCGTAGATGGCCGGCACCGCGGGAACGAAGAGCAGCAGGTGCCCGCCGGGTGCCAGAAGCCGGTGCGCCGCGCGGATGAACGCGTCGTCATCGCGCACGTGTTCCATCACGTTTACCGCCACAATGGAATCCGCCGATCCCGCCTCTCCCGCGTCCTCCAGGTACCCCTTCTGGGTGCGGACGTGCGGATGGTCCGCGAAGCGCGCCTGCAGGTGCGGGTAGTTGTTGGCCGCCGGCTCCACCAGCGTGAGCTCCGTCCCCGGCGCCGCCTCCAGCAGGTGCTCCGCGAAGGTGCCGATCCCCGCGCCTACCTCGACGACGCGCCGGCCAAGGTAGGGGCTAAAGCGGCGGACGATCCAGCGGTAGTAGTTGCGCGCGCCCGCCAGCGCGTCCAGCTCCTCGCCGGAATAGGTGAACGCCGCGTCCTGCGTGTGTGCCGACAAGGGGTCCGGTTCGGTGGATCGGGGTGGGTGTGGAGGCGGAACGATGGGTTTCCGCGCGCAAAGGGATACATCCCTCGCGCCCTGTCCGCCAGTGCCTTGCGCCATTCACCCGCCATCTCCTGCGCAATCGCCCCGTGTCACCGCGTCACCGCGTCACCGCGTCACCGCGTCACCGTGTCACCCGTTCACCCGTTCACCCGTTCACCCGTTCACCGTTCCCTCCCGCAGACGTTTCCCGACAGCCGTCCACGCGCTTGCTTGACACAACGACGACCGTCCGCCAGATTCCGCGCCGCATCTCCCGCTCTACGTTGAACTTGCCCATACACGCACCAGGAGCACCGGTGGCGCACGCCGCTGTCCTCATGCTGGAAGACGGCCGCTCGTTCCGCGGCGAAGCGTACGGCGCGCGCGGCACCGCGTTCGGCGAGGTGGTCTTCAACACCTCCATGACCGGGTACCAGGAGGTCCTTACCGACCCCTCGTACAGCGGGCAGATCGTGACGATGACGTACCCGCTCATCGGCAACTACGGCGTGAACGCGCAGGACGAGGAAAGCGCGCACCCGCAGGTGGCCGGGTTCGTGATGCACGAGGCGCCGCCCATCCACAGCAACTGGCGCGCGGCCGAGTCGCTGGACGAGTACCTCAAGCGGCACAACGTCGTCGCCATCACCGGCGTCGACACCCGCGCGCTCACCCGCCACATCCGCTCGCTGGGCGCCATGCGCGGCGCCATCGCCCTGGCGGACGTCGACGGGGACGCGCTGCTGGAGCAGATCCGCGCGCAGCCGCGGATGGAGGGGCTGGACCTGGCCTGCGGCGTGTCGACCGACGCGCGCTACACCGTTCCCGCCACGGGCGATGCGCGCTTCCGGGTCCTGGCGTACGACTTCGGCGTAAAGTCGCACTCCCTCAAGCTGCTGGCCGAGAAGGGGTGCGAGGTCACCGTGCTCCCCGCGGAGACGCCCACGGAGGAGATCCTGGCCGCCGGTGCCGACGGGCTGTTCATCTCCAACGGGCCGGGCGACCCGGAGGCCGTGGGGCACGCGCTTTCCGCCATTCGCGAGCTGGCGGGGCAGGGCACGCCGGTGTTCGGCATCTGCCTGGGGCACCAGCTCATCGCGCGGGCGTTCGGCGCGGAGACGTACAAGCTCAAGTACGGGCACCGCGGCGGCAACCACCCGGTGCGGCGGCTCAGCGACGGCGCCGTGGAGATCACCGCGCAGAACCACGGCTTCGCCGTGCGCGGCGACGAAGGCGGCATTCCCGGCGCACCGGAGCTGCGGGTGACGCACATGAACCTGAACGACGGTACCGTCGAGGGGCTGGAGCACCGGGATCGGCCGGTTTTCTCGGTGCAGTACCACCCCGAGGCGGCGCCGGGGCCGCACGACTCGCGCTATCTCTTTGACCGGTTTGTGGATGAGATGGCGCGCCGTCCGGCATCCGCCGAGCGAGATGCTTGACGGCGCACGAGGCGCGGATTATCCTTCCGCCCATACTAAGTGACCTTCCACCAGTTCGTTAGGGCACTTCACCCGCGCCTTTCCGGCTCCGGCCGCATCCGCCGCTCCCGTACCCGATCGGACGCATTCGGCCATCCCGGGCCGGCCCGCTCCACGCCCCCCGGCGCGGAATCCCCTGCCCGGAACACCATGATTCGCGCGGAATTGGCGCATCCTGCGCCCCATTGCCTCGCACGCAGCCACGCACGGCACCAACCCCCAGAGGAGCTTCTCACATGACCAAGGCGGACCTCGTCCAGCGCGTCGCCGACACCATCGGGCCCGGAGTCACCAAGCGCGACTGCGCCGTGGTAGTCGACGCGTTCCTGAACGCCGTCAAGGACGCGATGGCCGAGCACCAGAACATCGAGATCCGCGGCTTCGGCACATTCAAGGTGCGCGAGCGCAAGAGCCGCCTGGCGCGCAACCCGCGCACCGGCGACCCGGTGGAGGTTCCGCCGCGCGCCGTGCCCGTGTTCAAGCCCAGCAAGGAGCTGCGCGCCATCGTCGAGGAGCGTCCGCTCGAGGTGTGAGCCGCGCCTGAACGCTGCGTTTTTCGAGGTGCTGGTCGGCGCCCGTCCCTGTCCCGGGGCGGGCGCCGATCTTGCGTTCGGGAGGGCCTCCATCCCATCCCGGAGCCATCCCGATGCCGTACGCCCCCGACCGCGCCGCCGCGCGCTTTGCCCGCGACCGCGACCTGCTCCCCTCGCGCGCGGGCCTGGGCCCGTACGAGCTGCCCTACGACGTGCGCCGCGGATACGAGCAGGGCTCGCCGCGACAGTCGAAGGAGGCCTCGCGCCCCGACGTTCTCCTCTTCCGCGCGCGCGAGGACGAGCCTGCGGACTGATCTCGCCACGCCCATCGGCTCCGTCCCAGGCGGTTGAAAACCGCGGCTGGAACCTCACGAAGTCCGCCTGCGCGGACTGCACGATGCCTTCCGGATCGCGATCGAATTCTCCCCTTTCTCCCGCGCAGCGGGGGAGAGGGGCCGGGGGAGAGGGGGTCCGTCGGGCGCCAGCGTAAAGCTGTTCGCCGAGCCTCGATGCTGGCGGCAGGCCCGTCGGAACGTGCGCACCCTCCGTCTGAGCGTGATCGAATTCTCCCCTCTCCGTGAGGAACGAACGGGGAGGGGCCGGGGGAGGGGCACCCCGCGGACGCAGTTCGATGCGTCCCTATCTCCCCGTTTCTCGTCGGATGCACGATCCCTTCGACCCCCAAGCCAACCCTGCGGCCCTTCCGCGCATCCATCCAGATACGCCCCGCGCATCATTTGGCGCGATGCAACTTTTCCCCGTGCCCGCGCGTACCCGCAGAGGCCGCGGATGCACCCGGTGCGGCGAGCCATACCGGGTTTGGCGGAATCTCGCGGACCGGGTTTCGCGTCGACGGAGTGCGGCACCGCGCCGAACGGCGTGCGGCCTCGCGAAAAAAGGCCTTGACATCACCCGGGCCTGACTTACTTTCGCCGAATGAGGATCGTGGCCGGCATCCTGTTTGCCGGCCGCCAGTGGGCCCCCAGCAGTATCGCGTCTACCAAGGAGACTTCGGAATGCCCAACGTGATGGCTCACCCGGCGGTCGGTGAGGAGCTCGACCTGGAAGAGATCGTTGCCCGCTTCGAGGAGGAAGGCGCCGAAGAGGCCGACTGGAGCGACGAGGAGGGAGACGACTGGGGTGAGGACGACGACCTCGATGACGAGGACGATTGGGACGACGACGACGAGTGGGACGAGGATGACGAGGACTGGGATGGCGACGACGACGACTGGGGCGACGACGAAGAGGAAGAAGTCTGACGCCGCAGCCGCGCCATCGGGCCCGCACGCACGGCCGCCGGAAACCGCCCCGGCGGCCGCCGCTTTTTGTGAATGATTTCCCGGTTTCCGCGCGCCAAACACATATGCGGACCGGGGGTTGACTGGGGGTGGAGAGCGGGTTATACTTCCCGCCTTGCCACGGGCTACGGCCTGAACCGGCTTTGATTGACAATCAGGGTGTTGGAAGATGTCTGTGTGGGCCTCGTTCGGGGGTATACCTTCCCCCGGACCGGCGCAGGCACTCCCTCGGGAGTGCCGGGTGCCAGGAGGATACAAAGGCAAATTTCCGGACGAACGGAACACGTTCGATCCAAAAAGAGCTGTTCAACTCATGGAGAGTTTGATCCTGGCTCAGGACGAACGCTGGCGGCGCGCTTAACACATGCAAGTCGTACGGAGTCATTCCTTCGGGGATGGCTCAGTGGCGAACGGGTGCGTAACACGTGAGCAACCTGCCTGCCGGTGGGGGATAACCCGGGGAAACCCGGGCTAATACCGCATTCGCTCTTGTCTTCGATTGGGGACTTGAGGAAAGGTGCTGCAAG
>DASTVC010000059.1:0-14191 GCA_035759295.1 Longimicrobium sp.
TGAGCGATAAATGTTTACGGCGCGCGTTTTCGGCTTTCCCGTCTGTGGGGAACGGTGAACGGGTGAACGGGTGAACGGGTGAACGGGTGATCCCCCACGTTGCACCGCCCTGTGAACTCGCGTCCACTCAGCAGATACTGCCTCCCAGCGTCCGCCGCCAGTCCCGGCGGACCAGCGAGGGCAAGAATCTGGGCTTTCAGATAACCCTGGATTGATTTCCTGAGGGAGCGCACCCCGGAACTCAAACGTTCGCAATCGCTTGCGCGCGACCGAAGGATCTCGTCTCGGCGACCGCGGGGCAGGCTGTGCGGCACTGATCCAGCCCCCAGGTGCTGCCGGCGAGATCCTTCGGTCGGCGCCAGATTACCTGGGCAGCAGCGGGGTTGGGTGCGGCGCCTCCCTCAGGAAATCATGGTTGGGATTCTCAAAATCTACGGCGTACGCGCGAAACCGTGCTTCCGGCGGCCGCGTAAAATCGAGCGGGCGGGTGAAAGTGTGCCGCCTAGCCTCTAGTCCCTGGATGACTCCGTGGCGACCGAGTCCGAGATGTTCTGTGCGGGGTGCGGCGTGCTGAACTCCATGGCCCGCAGCCGCTGCCGCGAGTGTGGCAAGCCGCTCCACGAACCGGCGCCTGGCGCGGCTCCGGTGCCGGTACCGGAGGTGTTCGGCATGCCGCTGGGCGAGGACGAGGTGGTGTGCCGCGGCTGCCACCGCATCAGCCCGGCTGCAGACGAGTGGTGCGCGGGGTGCGAGCGCCGCCTGCGCCTCCCCGCGCCCGTGGCTTCGCCGCCTTCCTCGGCGGGCCGAACCCGGGTCTGCCCTCGCTGCCGCAGAATAAACGGCGAGGGCGCCAGCTTCTGCTGGGACTGTGGCGCCGCTCTCGTTCGGGAAGCAGGCCCCTACGTGCCCGCGCCCAGGCCTCCGGCGGTGGATCGGGCGGTGTCCGGCCTTCGCTGCCCGGCCTGCGGCACCGCGATGGACGCGGGCGATGCGGGGCTGGGCATGAACTTTCGGCGGTTTGCGACCTGGATGGCGGGGAGCGGCTGGTTGGAGCTGTTCTTTCGGCGAGCGGGCGAGGAGGAGAAGGAGTGGGTAATGAGGCCGAATAGGCCCGCTGCGGCGGCGAGGTGCCCCGGCTGCGGCGGCGTGTGGCTTTCGCCGCCGAGGACGTGAGGCCGGCCCGGTCCGTCCCGTGCTCCACTCCAAAGCCGCCACAGGCGCGCAAAAGGAGACAGAGGGATGATTCGGTACGGGCCGGCGGGGTTTCAGTACAAGGACTGGGAGGGCGTGGTGTATCCCGCCCCCAGGCCGAAGAAGTTCGATCCGCTCGCCTACCTGGCGGGCTACTTCGACACCATCGAGATCAACTCCACCTTCTACGGCCCGGCCGCGCCAAAGACGGTGCAGAGCTGGCTGCGGCGCACGGAGCACAATCCGGATTTCCGCTTCGCGATGAAGCTGTACCAGCGCTTCACGCACCAGCGCAAGACGGCGTGGAGCCCCGCGGAGGTCGACGAGGTGCGCGCGGGGTTCGATCCCATGCTGGAGAGCGGCAGGCTGGGCGCGGTGCTGCTACAGTTTCCGTGGTCTTTCCAGCGGACGGACGAGAACCGCGAGTGGCTGAACGACGTCACGAAGACGTTCGGCCACTACCCGCTGGTGCTTGAGGTGCGCCACGCCACGTGGAACGAGCCGGAGTTCTTCGACGCGCTGGTGGAGCGGGGGATCGGGTTCGTGAACATCGACCAGCCGCTGTTCAGGAACAGCATCAAGCCCAGCGCGCACGTCACCTCCCCCGTGGGCTACGTGCGCGTGCACGGGCGCAACTACAAGGACTGGTTCCGCGAAAAGGCCGGCCGCGACGAGCGCTACGACTACCTGTACTCCCCCGCGGAACTCAAGCCCTGGGCGGAGCGCACGCAGGAGATCGCCGCCGAGCCGCCCACGGAAGACGTGTTCGTGGTGACCAACAACCATTTCCGCGGCAAGGCCGTCACCAACGCGCTGATGCTGCAGTCGATGGTGGAGGACAGGAAGGTTCCCGGCCCCCCGCCCCTCTTCGACGAGTACGGCGAGGTGCTGGCGGACTACGCGGAGCCGGCGGAGGTGGAAGCCGCGCCCGAGGCGGAAGCGGCCTGAACGGCATCACGCGGAGTCGCGGAAAAAATTAGATGGGCCGCGGAGCGGTTTTACCCAGTCCAGGAAACACCTGTCATTCTGAGGGAGCGCCCACCCTGGAACTGCGGTGTCGCGACGAACTGTGCGGCGCGACCGAAGAATCTCCATCCCCTCGCGCAGAACCCCTGCCCGGGCAACGCCCGGGAACCCCTCCCGGCGGAAGGACTTTGCCGCCCAGCGTAAAGATTCTTCGGTCGGCGCCAAGCTTTCCACCGAGAAGAAGAGCCTCGCGCGGCGCCTCCCTCAGAATGACAGTTTAGCCGGATTCGATACTACTCCCCGGCTCATCCGTTCTCCGCGTCTCCGCGTGAAATCGCTGGTCAGGCGTGCGCGGGGACGGCGGGCTGCAGGTACTTGGCGCTTACCCAGCCACTGATGGGCGAGGTGATCTGCTTCCAGCCGTTCTGCTCCGCGACGGCCGTCACCACCGTGCCCTGCGACACCGTGCCGACGGCCTCGTTCGTCCGATCGGGGCCGCTGCGCACGTTCAGCGAGTCCACGGTCACGGTGAACTGCGCGGTGGGCACCGGCTGCAGGTACTGCGCGCTCACCCACCCCGCGACGGGCGCCGTGATCTGCCGCCAGCCGTTCTGCTCCGCCACCGCCGTCACCACGGTGCCTTCGGAGACGGTGCCGACCGCCGGGTTGGACTTGTCCGGGCCGCCGCGCACGTTCAGCGTCGCCGCCGTGACGGTGAACAGCGTGCCGGAGGCGGACGGTGTGGCGGGCTGTGGCTGGGGCTGCGGCTCGGGCTGGGGGATGTTCGGCACGCCGTCCGTCGCGGCCACCACGCTGGCGCGCAGGATGGCTTCCAGCTTGGTCGCGTACCCCGCGATGGTCTGCGCGCGGTCGGTGCCGTTGATGATGCGGCGCGCGTTCACGTAGTCGCAGCCGGCGTCGTTGATGTACTTCGACAGCGCCTTGCCGGTGAACGAGCCGTTCCGCATCCCGTACGACATGATGCCGTACGCCACATCCGGGTCCAGCGCCAGCTCCGGCTGGTACAGCAGCGGCACGCCCAGCGCCTGGCCCATCGCCTTGTAGTTCCAGTCCCACGTAAGCTGCACGTAGCCGCGGCCGTAGTACACGTGGGTGCTCTTGTTCCCCTGCGGATCCGTCACCGTTACCGGCACGCCGTACTTGAGGCCCTTGCCCTTGCTGAACTCCTCGATGGGAAGCCAGCGGTCGGCGCACTCGTGCTTTACGGTGGCCAGCATGTAGGCCAGCCAGCGGATGTCGGTGATGTGCGTATCGGCTTCGGCGGCGGCCAGCAGCTTGTCGAAGCCCGCCTTGCGCTCGGGTTTGGTGATGGCGCCGAACGCGGCCTCGTACGCCGCGAAGAATTTCTGCCGGTCGATCTTCATGGGGGCGCTCCTGGAACGGAGGGATGGAGGGAGGAGGAAGACAGCCGATGGGAAAGGCTTCTGCCGCGCGCCGGGCGGCGCGCGGCATCAATCTAGTCGCTACCGCGCTGCGTTCAAAGAGGTTCGGTTGATGACGGGAATCAACCGTTTCCACCGCCCGGCATCCGCCGCTCCACCAGCCCGCCCGGGCCCCGAAGCTTGTCGCCGCTGGGAAACGTAGATAGATTCGGGGCCCCATCCGGCTTGTTCCGCCGCATCGGCATCCCGTTCCACCGTCGTACCCAGGGTTCCCGTTCCATGCGCATCATCCTTACGCTGCTGGGGCTTTCCCTGGCCGCGGCACTCCCCGCCGCCGCGCAGGCGCCCGTCATCACCGAGCAGGGCGACCCCTCCGTCCGCGCCGACACCATCTACCGGCTGGCCGTGGACCCCGCGGACTACCCGGAAGAGGACCACGTGCTGCTGCTGGACGACGGCGTGGTGCGCATGGAGCCAGACGGCACCGGCAGCCGCACCTACCGCACCGTGGTGCAGGTGCTTACGCAGGACGCCGCCGAAGAGTGGGGCGAGCTGAGCTTTGGCTGGGACCTCAAGCGCGAGAAGCACCGCCTGAACTGGGTGCGCGTGATCGACGCGGCCACGGGGCGGGTGATCAGCGACAAGCCGGTGCACGACCAGGAGAGCCTGGCGCCGGTGGACTTCGATGCGCCCGTCTACACCGACCAGCAGACGCGCCGCGTGTCGCTGGGCGGGGTGCAGGCGGGGGTGATCGTGGACTACAGCTACACCACCGAGACGCTGCAGCCCATTCTGCAGGGCGACTGGGTGGGGAACTGGAGCATCCACACGGGCGTGCCCACCATGCGGTCGCGCTACATCCTGGACGTGCCGGCCGGCTACGAGCCGCGCATCGAGGAGCGCAACCTCACCTTCCGCCGGCGCGAGCAGGTGCGCGACGGCCGCCGCGTGTACACCTGGGCGGTGCACGACCTGCCCAAGATCGAGCCCGAGGCGTTCGCGGCGCTGGACTCCAACAAGGTGTTCATGGGGCTGTCGTTCGCCGGGCGCACGGAGTGGGCCGACGTGGCGCGCTGGTACGCCGGGCTCTCGGCCGACCGCTACGCGCTCACGCCGGAGATCGAGGCGCGGCTGGCCGAGGTGGTGAAGGACGCGCGCACGCTGGATGACTCGCTGCGCGCGGTGCACCGCTGGGTGGCGCAGGACTTCCGCTACGTCAGCCTCTCCCTGGGGATCGGCGGATACCAGCCGCGCACGCCCGAAGAGGTGCTGCGCACGCAGTACGGCGACTGCAAGGACAAGGCGACGCTCTTCATCGCCCTGGCCCGGCGGATGGGGGTGAAGGCGCACCCGGTGCTGCTGAACTCGTACGGCGGCGCGGACGCCGGCATGCCGTCCATCAGCCAGTTCAACCACATGATCGCGGCGGTGGAGCGGCCCGAGGGCGGCTACACCTTCCTGGATCTCACGGCGGAGCTCATTCCCTGGGGCGAGGTGAGCCCCAGCTACCAGGGCGCGTTCGGCCTGGTGGTGCACGAGGACGGCCGCGGCGAGGCGGTGACCTTTCCCCGCGACGAGCCTTCGCGCAACCGCATGGAGACGGTGCTTGCGGGGCGGCTGGCGGAGGACGGCACCTTTACGGGGACGTTCAGCACGGCCACCACGGGGGCGCTGCAGTACGGGCTGCGCGGCGCCTTCTCGTCGCGCATAAGCCCGCGCGACCGGCAGGAGATCACGCGCAACATGGCCCAGAACGTGTTCGAGGGCGCGCGCGGCGACAGCCTGGAGATCTTCGACGGCAAGGACCTGCGCGCGGTGCCGCGCACGCGCCTGTGGCTTTCGGGCGGCCGCGCGGCCACGCCGTCGGGCGGCACGCTCATCCTCACCCTCCCCTTCGGCAACGGCTCCAACCGCGAGCTGATCGCCGACCTGGAGTCGCGTGACGAGCCCCGCCGCTTCGACATCGACGTGGCCGACGTGATCGGGCCGGTGGAGACGGTGACGGAGTACCGCGTCACGCTGCCGGACGGCTACCGCGCGCGCCTGCCGCAGAACGTGGTGGCGGAGAGCGCGTTCGGCCGCTACACGGCGGAGTTCTCGCAGGAGGGCCAGGAGCTGCGCGTGGTGCGGCGCGCCCAGGGCCGCCGCGGCACCGAGCCCAAGGAGCGCCTTCCCGAGCTGCTCACCTTCCTGCGCGACATGAGCAAGGACGACGTGCAGTTCATCGTGGTGGAGCCCGCCTCGGGCGGCTGAGGGCGGCGTAGGGAAGGGAAAACGCCGCCTTTCGCCCCATGCGAAGGCGGCGTTTTCGTGTCCCCGGGAGGGGCGGAGCGGGGGATCCGTCGCCACTTCCAAAGCCGTCACTTATCGGAATCCGTCAGTCCGCTAACACATTTATTTGCATGGATTTGAACGAATTGAACAAAACTCTTGTTTGTGGACGCGGGAGGTTGTATCCTATGGCTGCATCCTGCCGATGGTCCGCTTTCCCCGCGCCCGTTCCACGACCCGTGTCCAGCCCTGTCGTGCTCCTCGTCGACGCGAACGAGGACAGCCGCCTGATCTACGCCGCCGCGCTGCGCCATCACGGGTTTTCCGTGGTGGCGCACGAGTGCAGCGTATCGGCGGCGGAGCTGGCGCGCGCGGAGCAGCCGGCGGTGATCGTGCTGGGGCTGTCGTTCGCGTCCGGACCGGGATGGGGCGCGCTGCGGGATCTCAAGGGAGATCCGGACACGTCGTCCATCCCCGTCCTGGCCGTGAGCACCACCGGCCTGCCTGAGCACCGCGACCGCGCGCTGGCGATGGGCTGCGACGCCTTTCTGGTCAAGCCGCTCCCCCCGCTGGAGCTGATCGCCGTGGCCCGCAGCTTCCTGGAGCGCGACCACGCCGCCGTGGCCTGATCCGGGAAACGAACAGGCATCACACCGAATCCGCAAAGACTGCGTCCAGAAGATCGCTGTCATTCTGAGGAAGGCGCCGCGCAAAACCGTCTTCACGCCCCAGGGCCTGTGCGCCGACCGAAGAATCTTTATCGGGAACGGGCGGGTTCTTCGCGCCGAACCAGACGTAGCCGACAGGGCCGTGCGCCCATCGTAGAGATTCTTCGGTCGGCGCACGGGCGGCGGTGAAATCGGAAGGTTCGGCGTGGCGCCTCCCTCAGAATGACACCGTCCGCCTCATCGGTGCTCTATATCCGTGTGAGCAGGCCGCATTCTGCTTGCACGAAGGTCAGTCGGATTCGATGTTCTGGATCGAATACAGGAAACCCTCCCCCGATCGCTCGGAGGAGGGTTTTCTCATGCGGGCAGGATGCGGATCAGGTCGCGTTCGCGGGCTCGCGGTAGCGGGCCAGGACCTCGAGGAAGACCTTGGACGAGCGCGCAAAGGCGCCGCGGCGGCGAAGCTCGGTGGGGCTGCTGCCCACGAACTTCTGCGTCACGCGCCGCAGCCCGCTGTCCGAAGAGTAGCCGCAGGCGTGCGCCACGGACAGCACCGTGCGGCCCGGGTCGTCCAGCAGCTCGGCGGCCAGAAGGATGCGCATCCACGCCAGCAGCTTGCGCGGCGGCGGAAGCTCCGCGCGCTCGCACCAGCGAAGCAGCGTGCGGCGGCTCAGGCGAAGCTGGCGGGCCAGGTCGCGCCCGTGTCCGCCCACCGCCACCACCTCGGCCGCCGCGTCCACGATGGCGCGGGCGCGGCCCGGGGTGTCGGCCGGCAGCACCTGCTCCAGCAGCGCCTTGAGCGGCCGCCCCTGCGCCGCGCGAAAGCGCTGCACCATGGCCTGCGGCGTATCGTCATGGGCGATGCTGATGACCTGCACCACGCCCCACTTGCCCAGCGTGCGCAGGTCTTCCAGCCGGTTGGGCTTGATCTCCATCGCCGCGAACACCGCGGTGGAGGGGAACTCCACCAGCAGCGACTTCAGGCTGGGCGAGGGGCCGCCGGCGCCGGTCACGTCCTCGTACGGGTTTACCACCACCAGCGCGCTGGGCGGAGAGTCGCGCACGGCCTCTTCCAGCGACGGCCAGTCGGGGACCGCCTGGAACGTGTACTCCTTGCCCGCCACCTTGCGTACCCGCTCCCGGAAGGCCTCGTTGCTGTGCAGCACCAGCAGAGGGCGTGCGCCGATCTTCATCTTGCCTGTCTGTGTGGAGGGTTGTGGATCGGTCCGCGGGGCCGGGCCCCGCGCGTGTAATCGGGGGTCTACCGCGCCACCAGCGACGCGTTCAGGGTGCGGACGAGGTCCAGCGCGAACGTCTGCGCCCCCTCGGCCGTCTCGGGCTCGGCGGGCTCGGCCGCGGCGGCGCGGGCTTTTACGCCGCGGCTGCGGCGCACCTGGTCCAGCACCGATTCCGCCGTCAGCAGCACCCGCGCTTCGCCGCGCTCGCGGGCCACCTGCACCGCGCGCTCGGCCGCCCGCTCGGCGCGCTCGTGCTCGCCCAGCATGGCGGCGCCGTGGGCCAGCTCCAGCATGACCGTGGCGGCGTTCTCCAGGCTCTGCGTGCGGGACATGCGGTCCCACACCTCGTCCCACGTCTGCTCGAACAGCCGCCGCTCGCCGGCGCCGGCGGCCGCGCGCACCAGGTTGGCCTGCGCCATCACCCGCTCTTCGCGGCGCTGCAGGTGGTGGACGAGCGCCTGCAGCACGGTGAGCGCCGCGCGAAAGCGGCCGCCCTCGATCCAGAAGTACGCCATGTCGGCGGCCAGGACCACCAGCCGCGGGTGCTCGGGGCCGTACATCTCGAACGCCTGCCGCGCCAGCTTCTCGGCCTCCTGCGGCTGCCCGGCCTCCGAGGCCACCACCGCCAGGTCGTGCAGCGCCGAGCCGTGCAGCCCGCGCATGGAGTGGCGGCGGGCGGCCCGCAGCGCGCGCAGGTGAAAGCGGCGCGAGGTGGCCAGCTTGCCGCGCTGCAGGTACAGGTTGCCCAGCCCGCCGAACGCCATGCTGTACGTGGCCCAGTCGCCGCTCTGCCGGCCCAGGGCGATGGCGCGGCGGTACCAGGTCTCGGCCCGGGCGTACTCCGCGCGGCGCCGCGCCAGGCGCCCCACCGCGTAGCTCAGCGCGGCCTCCGCCGGCATCACCACCGCCGCGCCCTGGGCAAAGGCGATCGCCGTCTCCAGGTGTCCGTTCTGGTCCGCCCAGTGGGCCACGTGCTGGCACGCCAGCGCCACCTGCTCGTCCGTGGTCCCCTCCGGCGCGCCCGTCATCCGCACCAGCGCCAGCAGCGCCGTCTCCAGCTGCGGGTCGGCGTCGGCCGCGCGCAGCAGGGCGCCCAGGTCGTCATCCGCCCCGGGCTCGAACAGCCCCTCGCGCGATTCGGGCGGGGTGCTGCCCCACACGTAGACGTCGCGCGCCAGCTGAAAGAGCAGCGCGCCCAGCGGTCCCTCCATCTCGTCCAGCACGGCCGCGCCCTCGAACGCCTCGCCGCCGTGCAGAATGGCGGGGGGCGTACGCCAGCGCCGCGCGGTTCGCCGGACGGGCGGAATGAGACGCCTGGATCGCATGGAAAGCCGGAACGGGGAGAGCCGCAGAGACGGAGGTGTCCGGGGTGGGATGATAACGCGTATCTCCTTTCCACGCCATAGTCTTGCCTATGCCGCCCGGGTCAGCGGAGAGGTTGCGGAGCGTGGTTCCCGGAATCGTTTGGGCGCAAAATGCGCTCCGGTCGCATGGTACTTTCAGTACCGCACCCGAAGGGACACCGGCGCGCTCTTGTGGACAAAGTGGATAATGACGCGGAAGCGGATGCAACTCATGCGTTTCCGTCTGGCGGACCGTAAGCGCCGCGTCCCTCCGGTCGAAATTGGGTTATAATCTGAATTAGTCCGATAAGGATATTTATTACGAATTTGTCTCGATGATGAAATGACACGTTTCAACGCACGGTACCCGCCGGAGCGGGTGCCGCGCGCCATCGTGGGGTCATCGTCCGGTGGCGGCGCGGCGCAGGTTGGGGATGATGCAGTCGGTGAAGCGGTGACGCTGGAGTCCGGTGCTGATTCCCGGTCAGCGGATCAGCCATGGCCCGTCTGGAGCGCGGGCGATCCAAAGGGGACGGGCGTCCCCTTTCCGTGCACGATGATTGGCAGACGCCAGCGCCGCGTGGTGCGCTGGGCGGACGGCTCATCGCGCGCTCACCCGCCGGTGGCGATGCGGCGCAGGTCGGCGATGATGCGGTCGGCGAAGCGGGTGACGTTGGGGCCGCCGCGGTCCAGGTCGATGGCCTGCAGCGCGCTGGCCGCGTCCACCAGCGTCCCCTGCTCGTCCGCGAAGCCGGGGGTGCGCAGGTCCAGCTCCGCCATCTGCAGGCCGATGTCCGCCAGCAGCGCGCGGATGGTGAGCAGCCGCTGCCCGCGCTCCATGGGCGGGTCTGCCTTTAGCGCCTCCAGTGCGCCGATGGCCTGCTGGCACAGCTGCACGAACTCAGGGGGATGGGCGGCGGGCGTCGGATCAGTCATGGCGCGTCCGGAGCGAGGGCGATCCAAAGGGGACGGGGACACGGGGGAAGTGCCGAGTACCTGGTGCCGAGTACCTGGTATCTCGACCCCAGGGACTCGGCGCTCGGCACTCGACACCTGGTACTCGAGACTCGGTACTTGGTACTCGTCACTAGGTACTTTTTCTCCCCAGCCGGGGAATCACCACTGCCAGCGCGATCACCACCAGCAGGCCGCGGAACCCGTACTGCACGTACGGCGGCTCGCCAGCGGGGGTGAACGTGGGCAGCAGGTAGTGGTCGGCCAGGAACAGCGCGCCGGCGGTCAGCGCGATCAGCAGCCCCAGCACCGCGGGGCGGGCCGTCGTATCCACCGCGGCGTGCGTCTCGTCGTCGATGCGCACGTCCTTGGTCTCGCGCAGCAGCACCGTCCCCAGGATGAAGGTGATGATGGCCACCGCCACCGGGTACAGCAGCCCCGCGTACGGCGCCGCCACCGGAAAGCGGTCCGGCGAGGCCGTGGCGAACGCCACCACCGCCGTGGCGATCACCGGAAGGAATCCGCCGAAGTAGCCGTTCCCCACGTGGTACGGCAGCGAGACCGACGTGTAGCGCACCCGCGCCGGAAAGCTCTCCACCAGGAACGCCGCGATCGGCCCGTAGACGATGGTCACGAACAGGACGAGGACGAACACGCACGCCGTGAGCGCCACCGCGTTGTAGGTGCCGCCCGCCGGCGTGAACCGCCACATCAACTGGAAGATGGGGATGATGAAGATCGCGGCCAGCAGGTTGCCCGCCATCATCACCTTCTTGCGCCCGATGCGGTCCGACAGCGCGCCGAAGACGATGAAGAACGGCGTCGCCAGCACCAGCGCCACCGCGATGATGGTCCGCGTGGCGACGAAATCCACCTTCCCCACGTTCTCCAGCCACGTCAGCGCGTAGAACTGGCCCGTGTACCAGATCACCGCCTGCCCCGCCGCTGCGCCCCACAGCACGATGAGCATGGTCTGCCACCGCGACGCGCTGCCAAAGCTCTCCGCGATCGGGCGCGTGCTCGTCTTTCCCGCCGCCTTCATCTGCGTGAACAGCGGGCTCTCGCGCAGGCGCAGGCGGATGAACAGCGACACCATCACCAGCACCGAGCTGAGCAGGAACGGCACGCGCCAGCCCCAGCGCGTCCACTCGTCCGTGGGCATCATCGACCGCACGGCCAGGATCACCAGCAGGGAGAGGAGCAGGCCCAGCGTGGCCGTGGTCTGGATGAACGCCGTGTAGAAGCCGCGCTTGTGGTTGGGTACGTGCTCCGCCACGTACGTGGCCGCGCCGCCGTACTCGCCGCCGAGCGCCAGGCCCTGGACCAGGCGCAGCAGGAGGAGGATGAGGGGCGCCGCCACGCCGATCGTCGCGTACCCCGGCAGCAGGCCGATGACGAAGGTGGCGCCGCCCATGATGAGCAGCGTGACCAGGAACGCGTACTTGCGCCCGACCAGGTCGCCGATGCGGCCGAAGAACAGCGCGCCGAAGGGGCGCGCCGCGAACCCGGCCGCGAAGGTGGCCAGCGTCTGCAGCAGCGCCAGCGTGGCGTTGCCCTGCGGAAAGAAGGTGCCGGCCAGGATGGTGGCCAGGCTGCCGAAGATGTAGAAGTCGTACCACTCGATCATCGTCCCCACTGACGACGCCACGATCACCTTCCAGATGGTGCGCGTGTCCGACGGCTGGTGGTCCGTCGCGGCCGGGTGGGCGTGGAGCGGGGCTTCTGCCATGCGGTGTCTCCGGCGGGCGTGGAGGCGGCGGGATGCGGATCAGGGCTCGCGGAACCGGCGCGGATGGCCGGTTTGCGTGCGTTCGCGGGCCCGCGTAGCTTGGCCGGGCGAACGTCCGTTCCCATCCGGCCGCGGTACTATTGCGCCACGCACGCGCATCCGGCAAGTCACACGCCGCGCCTGGCCGCCGCCGCGTGCGGTACTTGCAGCGGCACGGACGTCGATTTCGATCGATCCAGGTCCCGGCGCTCCGCCGCCGCACGCACGTCTACCCCCAGCTCTCCCACAGGAGACCCGGATGTCGTCCACCGAGCAGACCCTCGACTCCCTTCTTACCGAAGACCGCGCCTTTCCGCCGCCGCCCGCGTTCGCCGCGCAGGCCAACGCGAACGATCCGCAGATCTACGCCCGGGCCGACGCCGATCCCGAGGCGTACTGGGCCGAGTGGGCGCGGCGGCTGCACTGGTTCAAGCCCTGGGAGCGCGTGCTCGACTGGCAGCCGCCGTACGCCAAGTGGTTCGTGGGCGGCAGTCTGAACGCGTCGTACAACTGCCTGGACCGGCACGTCGAAGACGGGATCGGCGGCAAGACGGCGCTGCTGTGGGAGGGCGAGCCGGGCGACACCCGCGCCTACACCTACGCCGATCTGCACCGCGAGGTGGCGAAAGCCGCCAACGCGCTCAAGAAGATGGGCGTGGCCAGGGGCGACCGCGTGGCCATCTACCTGCCCATGATCCCCGAAGCCGCTATCGCGATGCTGGCCTGCGCCCGCATCGGCGCCGCGCACTCCGTGGTGTTCGGTGGATTCAGCGCCGAAAGCCTGCGCGACCGCATCCGCGACGCCGAGTGCAAGGTGCTCATCACCGCCGACGGCGGCTACCGGCGCGGCGGCGTCGTCGCCCTCAAGCGCGCCGCGGACGAGGCGGTGGAGGAAGAGGGCGGATGCCCGTCCATCCAGCACGTCCTGGTCGTCCGCCGCCACGGCGCTTCAGGCGATACGCTCGGCGCCGCGGCGATGAAGGAGGGCCGCGACCACTGGTGGCACGACGTGGTGGATTCCGAGGATGCCGACTGCCCCGCGGAGCCGATGGATGCCGAGGACCTGCTCTTCATCCTCTACACCAGCGGGACGACGGGCAAGCCCAAGGGGATCATGCACTCCACGGGCGGCTACCTTACCCAGTGCCTGGCCACGACCAACCTGGTCTTCGACCTCAAGGACGACGACGTCTACTGGTGCACGGCCGACGTGGGATGGGTGACGGGCCACTCGTACATCGTCTACGGCCCGCTGGCCAACGGCGCCACGGTGTTGATGTACGAGGGCGCGCCGGATGCCCCGGACCGCGGGCGGATGTGGAAGATCATCCAGGACTACCGCGTCACCATCTTCTACACGGCGCCGACGGCCATCCGCGCGTTCATGAAGTGGGGCACCGACTGGCCCGCGAAGTACGACCTGTCGTCGCTGCGCCTGCTGGGCACCGTGGGCGAGCCCATCAACCCCGAGGCGTGGATCTGGTACCACCAGAACATCGGCGGCGAGCGCTGCCCCATCGTGGACACCTGGTGGCAGACGGAGACGGGGTCCATCATGATCACCCCGCTCCCCGGCATCACCGAGACCGTCCCCGGCAGCGCGACCACGCCGTTCCCCGGCATCCGCGCCGACATCCTTTCGCTGAAGGGGGAGCACATCCCCACCGGCGGCGGCTTCCTGGCCATCCGCCGCCCCTGGCCCAGCATGCTGCGCGGCATCTGGGGCGATCCCCAGCGCTTCGTGGACACCTACTGGACCAAGTGGGCCGGCGAGACGGTGGGAGAGGGGGATGATGCGCAGCCCGGCGAAACCGTCTACTTTCCCGGCGACGGTGCCAAGCGCGACGCGCGCGGCAACTTCTGGGTCATCGGCCGCATCGACGACGTGCTGAACGTCGCCGGCCACCGCATCGGCACCATGGAGGTGGAGAGCGCCCTGGTCGACCACCCCGCCGTCGCCGAAGCCGCCGTCGTGGGCAAGGCGCACGAGCTCAAGGGGCAGGCCGTGGCCGCCTTCGTCACGCTCAAGGAGGGCATCGCCGCCACGGAGGCGCTGATGAAGGAGCTGAGCGACCACGTGGTGCGAAAGATCGGTGCCATCGCGCGCCCCGACGCCATCCTGTTCGCCGGCGACCTCCCCAAGACCCGCAGCGGCAAGATCATGCGCCGCCTGCTGAAAGACATCGCCGAAGGCCGCGCTCTGGGCGACACCACCACCCTCGCCGATCCGTCTGTAGTCGCCCGCCTCAAAGACGATTACGAGGCCAAGGAAGGCTGACGGTCGGGCGGGGAATCAGCAGGACAACGGGCGCTCCCTCGCAGGGAGCGCCCGTTCTGCTTTGCCGCAATCCCGGCGAGGAGGGAAGCATGGCCGGCTCCCACATGGGCC
>DASTVC010000060.1:0-3744 GCA_035759295.1 Longimicrobium sp.
CGGGGGTGGATGACCGTCGTGTACGCAGTCCCGCCCAGCAGCGCCATCGCGCCCAGCACGCCGGCCGTCCGCAGCGTCCGCCCGTCCGCCAGCGCCTCGCGCAGCCGCGGGACCGGCCCCATCCGCCACATCTCCCGCAGGTGCAGGAAGATGAAGCGCCCCACGGCGATGCTGAACGCGGCGTAGAAGAAGGTGAAGACGCTCTCCCGCGTGTGCAGGTACAGGTCGACGACCGTGATCCCGAAGGCGAGCGCCACCTGCGCGCGGGGCGAGCTGGGCGACGTCTTCGGGTCCGTCAGCATGAAGAAGGTGAAGAGGACGAAGGGAGGCGTGGTGAGCGTCCCCAGGAACAGCATCTCCGGCGGCAGGTGCGCGCGCATGATGTACGCGCGCAGCCCCGTCTGCAGGGCGTAGAAGAAGAGGAACGAGACGATCAGCCAGCCGCGCTTGACCCGGAAGACGAAGAGCGAGAGCGCCGCCGTCACCATGAACGCCGACATGGCCAGCCGCCCGCCCCACTGGTACGCCGGCGCCGTGGTGATCAGGCTGCCGAAGCACAGCAGCGAGATGGCCACGCCCGCCAGCGACGGGTTGATGGTGTGCTGGCCCTTGAACGTGAGCAGGTACTTGCTGCCGATGGTGATGGAGACGGGCAGCAGCAGCAGAAAGTAGTCGTGCGAGTAGTTGAGCAGCAGCGCCAACGACAGGCCGCTGATGTAGGCGCTGAGCGGAAAGATCCACTCGCGCCGGCGCAGCAGGCGGTGGAACGCCATGTCCAGCGCGCACGCCGCGCCGACGATAAGCAGGATCTGCCCCGGCGAGCGGTTGAAGCCCAGCCACGCCACGCCCATCAGCGCGTACAGGCCGAGGATGGCGGCGAACGGCCAGCGCGGATCGCGCCGCGAGGGAATGCTGTCGCGAAAGCGCTTCGGCTTCGTCGCGGTCGGCGGCGGATGCGGGAGCGCGGGCGGCGGCGACGGGGGCGCGGCTACGGCGGACGGTGGCGGCGTCATGCGGCGTCCCCACGAGGTACGAGCCGGCCTCGGCGCGCTGGGTGCCCCTCCCCCCGGCCCCCTCCCCGTTCGTTCCTCACGGAGAGGGGGAGAACAGCGACGAGCCCGGATCGAGTCTGATTCATCTTCATACCAGCGCCATCTCGAAGCCGGGGCGGCCGGGCGCCAGGCACTCCGGCGGCGGCTCGGTTCCCGGCGGCGTCACCACGAACAGGCGCGCGGGAAGGTCGGTGAACTGAAAGCCCTTGAAGGCGGATTCCATCGGATCGTCCTCGGGGACGAAGAAGGAAAGGAGCACGTAGCCGCTCCGGCGATGGTCGGCGTAGACGCGCCGCAGCAGCGCGCGCAGCACCTCCGGATCGTCCGACGGCACGGCCTGGTGCGTGGCGTACAGGTAGCGCAGCTCCTCGCCCGGGTCCGGCAGCCGGGGAAAGCGCAGCAGCTTCGCCGCGATGTCGTACCCCGTCTTGATCCGCCGCATCTTTCCGCGATACGCGGATACGACGGTGCGCTTCACAGGCGCGGCATCCCAGACGGCCAGGCATCCAACGAGCGCGCCGCCTCCATCCTCCGCCAGGTAGAACGATTCGATCGAGAGCCCCGGCCACTCCGTCAGCCGGCGCCGCAGCTCGGATTCGGGCATCGGCTGGCCGAAGGGGCGGCGGCGCGCGTCGGCGTCCAGGAACGCGGCCAGCGCCGGCACGTCCGCTTCCGTCGCGCGACGGACGCGAAAGGCGCTCCGCCGCGGCAGCCTGGGAAGCGTCAGATGCACGTTGCGGATGCGGAAGTCGCGGAGCGGCGTGTAGCGTGGCATCCCCCGCTGCCGCCGGTTCTGCACGGTGAGCGCACGCAGCGCCCGCTCGTTCGACGCGATCACCGCCGTCAGGGACGCCACGCAGCCGCGCGCCGTCGCCGATTCCGTCAGCGTGGGGCCGTAGACGCGGTTCAGCAGGTGGCGGCCCTGCACGGCCGGCGACAGGCGCAGGTCGCCCAGGTAGCCCACGCGGCGGATCTCCCCGCCCAGGTAGCCGTCGCGGAAGACGAGCGACGCCATCGCCTCCACCCGCCCCTCCTCTTCCGCCACCCAGCACTCCCAATCCTCCGACTGCAGGCGCAGCAGCGCGGAGAAATGCGGGTCGCGGCGGATGGAAAGCGCCAGCTCCGTCTCCATTGGCACCCGCGCGAACAGCTCGCACATGGCGGGGCCGTCCGCGGGCGTCGCGCGGCGGAGCTGGAGCGCGGCATCCACCGTCGGCATCGTCACATCCAGAACTCGATTCGGCTAAAACGCGGCTCCGGCGGCGGGCCCTCGCCCCCTGCGGCGGCGTGGTCGCGCAGGGACTCGATGGCGCGGTGGATCTCGTCCGCCGCCGTGCCGCTGAACCGCCGGGCGCCAAAGCGGCGCAGGTTCCCCGTCTGCACCTCCATGATCCGCACGTCCTGCTGGATCACGGTGCGCGTGTATGGCGGAAGCAGCCACCGCGCGAGCGGGTTGAACGCGCCGAAACGGAAGGTGATGGCGGTGTACACCATCGCCCGGTCCGGCGTGATGGGCGTGATCTGCGAGGTGATGACAAAGCCGCGCCGCTCGCCCCACATGTAGTCCACGCGGGTCACGTTGGGCATGAAGAAGCGGTCGGTGTGCGTCATCACCTTGCCGTCCGGGTTCAGCAGCCACTTGCTGAACCCGATGGAATCGTCCGGCTGAAAGTACTCCACGTGCACCGCGTCGGCCGTGCGCTCCACCGTGGCCTCCGCGCGCTTTACGTTGGCCGCCTTCCGGAACCAGCCGCTGTGCACGAACGCCGTGTGCGGCACGTCCATGAAGTTCTCCACCAGGTCCGTCACGTCCCCGTCGAACGGCGTCAGCATCACGTACGAGCGCCACCCCTCCTCGCCGCTGTACGGAAATCGGAACGGCTCCCGTTCCCCCGCCCGCTCCGGCGCGCCCATGTACACCCACACGAAGCCGTCCTGCTCGCGCACGGGAAACCGCTCCAGCCTGCGACCTTCCCGCGCGCGCTTCTCCGGGCTTTCGGAGGGGACGATGACGAGCTCGCCCTCCGCGTTGTACGTCCACCCGTGGTACGGGCAGCCGATGCACCCGTCGAACAGGTCGCCCTTGCTGAGCGCGGCGTTGCGGTGCAGGCACCGGTCGATGAGCGCAGTCGCCCGCCCGTCCGCGCCGCGAAAAAGGACGAGCGGCTCTTCCATGATGCTCACCGCGTACGGCTTCTTCGCCGTCACCTGACATGAGAGCGCCGCGATGTACCAGTTCTCGTTCAGCGTCCCGCAGCGAAAGCGCATGATGGCGCGCGCCTCGGCGGCGTCGGTCGGGCGCCCGTCGGGGCAGCCGGCGATGGCGGGGACGGGGATGGAGGACTGCGGGGAGGTCTGGGCCTGCATGGAAGTGCCTTGGAGAACTGGTTTCAACGTCGAGATCGAGGCGCTACGAAAGGATTCGCACTGGCGTCCGCGGGGCGCCCCCTTACTCGCTCAGGCTCGCACCTCCCCCAAAAACCCCTGGGGGAGGTGGACTTCGATCCCGCTTCGAAGGGCGATCGAGGGAAGAGCTCGGCGCTGCGACATGCATCGAACTGCGTCCGCAGGGCGCCCCCCCTCACCCGGCCTCTCCCCCCCGAACTGCAGGGGGGAGAGGAGAATTCGATCCCGCTTCGAAGTGGTGCGTCGCACCTCCCTCCCCCGCGCAGTTTGCGGGGGAGGGCCGGGG
>DASTVC010000061.1:0-3227 GCA_035759295.1 Longimicrobium sp.
TCTGCCCAGCGCATGTCGCTGGTGGCGTGCGTGGGCTGCATGGAGGCGATCACGCCCAGCTGGCGAAACCGTGGGATGTCGGCGTGGTCCAGCACCTGGGCGTGCTCCACGCGATGGCGGCGGCCGTGGGTGCCGTTGACGCGCGCGGCGTGCTCGAAGGCGTCCAGCGCCTGGCGGTTGGCCGCGTCGCCGATGGCGTGCAGGATCACCTGCAGCCCGGCCGCGTCCGCCGCGGTCACCAGCGAGTCCAGCTGGGCCTGCGTGTACTGCGGCAGCCCCTGCGTGGAGTGGTCGTCGCTGAACGGCTCCAGCATGGCCGCGGTGCGCGAGCCCAGGGTGCCGTCCGTGTATCCCTTGAGCATCCCGAACCGCAGCCACTCGTCGCCGAAGCCGGCGGTGACGCCCAGCGCGTTGAGGCCCTGGATGGTGCGCATCTCCAGCGGGTGCCAGCCGTAGACGCGCACGGTGAGCGAGTCGGCGTCGCGCAGCTCGCGGTAGATCTGCATGTCCATCCCCGACACGTCGCTCTGCACGCTGGTGACGCCCGTGCGCGCGGCCAGCTGCAGCGCGGCCAGGATGCCGCGGCGCACCTGCGCGCGCGTCGGCGCCGGCACGTGGCGGCCGATGAGCCCCTCGGCGGATTCCTTGAAGATCCCCGTCGCCTCGCCGCGCGCGTCGCGCACCACCTCGCCGCCGGAGGGGTTCGGCGTGTTGCGGCCGACCCCGGCCAGGCGCATGGCGGCGCTGTTGGCCCAGGAGGTGTGGCCGTCCACGCGCGACAGGAGGACGGGGTTGTTCGGCGCGGCGCGGTCCAGGACCTCCTTCGTGGGCCAGCCGCCGGCGCCCAGCTCGGACGCGGGAAGGCGAGTGTGGTCCCAGCCGCGGCCCAGGATCCACTCGCCCGGCTGCGCCTGCGCGGCCGCCGTGGCCACACGCCGCTCGATCTCGGCCAGCGAGGTGGTTGCCAGCAGGTCCACCTCCAGCAGTCCCCGCCCTCCCGCGCCGAAGTGGATGTGCGCGTCGTTGAACCCCGGCGTCACCAGCCGCCCCCGCAGGTCGATGACTTCGGTGGATGGGCCGGCGAACCGCCGCACCTCCGCGTCCGTGCCCACTGCCAGCACGCGCCCGTCGCGCAGGGCGATGGCCTGCACGATGGTGTTGGCGCTGTCGGCCAGGAACACGCGGCCGCCCGTGAACACCCGGTCCGCCGCGCTCGCCTCGTCCACCGGCTGCGCGGCGGACTGCGGAAAGTCCTGCGGCACGGCGACGCCCGCGGGGTTGGGATGGTTGATCGGCGGCGCCTGGTTGGCGGGATAGCAGGCGGACAACGCGCAGAGCGCGAGCAGGGCGGAGCGGGCTCTCATGCCGGGTGCCGGGCTGTTGATGAGGGTGTTCGGGGATTCGCCCTCATCATACGCGCCGTGACGCGTCGTGACAAACGGAGCGGGGTCGTGTCTTTGGCGAGCTCTGTCCCCGGCGGTTGAAACCGCGGCTGGAAAGTCACGAAGTCCGCCTGCGCAGACTGTAGGCACGGCCGCCGTACGGGGCTGGCACCAGCAGGCCGATTCCCCCGGTTCGTGCCGGGTCACGTTGACCACTTTGGGACGGCGGTGGCGGCATCCGAGAGTCACTTGCGCACGGAGTGGACGCTTGTTAGGCTTGTGTGTCTTCCGTTTACTTGCTCCTGATCATCTTCCGTGGCCCATGGAACTCTCCGTCCTGACGCTGCGCGTTGTTCTGCTGTTCTTTCCCGGCGTACTCTGCGCGTTGATCGTACATGCGCTCACCATCCAGCGGGAGCGCACTACGCCGCAGTTCCTGACAAGCGCCTTCGTCTACGGTGTGTCGACGTACCTGTTGTTAGCCGGAGTCCGCGCCGTTTCTGCCGTCTGTGCGAAGATGCTTGGGTGGGGAGCCCCACCGCGTGTTACGTTCTTCAATGTGCTGACGAATGAGAAGGCGAGGATTGCATGGGGTGAGATTGGCTTATCGGCCATCGTCGCATTGCTGCTCGCCCTCGTAGTGGCCGTCATCCTGAACAACAACGTGTTGCACAAGGCGGCGGAACGGATCGGGATTTCCCGCAGGTTCGGAGAAGTGGACGTATGGGGCTATTTCTTCAACTCCCCACAGATCCGCTGGGTGGCCGTGCGCGATCTCGCGACCGATACGGTATACGAGGGCTGGGTGGAAGCGTTCTCCGACACAGGTGCTGCACCCGAGGTTCTGCTCCGCGATGTAACCGTCAAGCGCAACTCGACCGGAGCTAAACTTTTCGATAGCAAGCGCGTATATTTGGCGAGAGACAAGGTATCGCTCATTATCGAGCAACTCTGAAGGAGCCTACTGCGATGCGTGAACCCGTCCCGCCGCTGCAGCCCGGCCGATACAAGGGTGGCCGCAATCCGGAGCCGTCCACACCGCGGCCTGCCGATTCTCCCAGGCCCATGGGCGTGCCAGCCTGGGTGGTGCAGCGGCCCGAACCTCCTCGGCCGCCACAGACCTGATTCGCTCGTGCGCACGAAAGCGGAATGCCGTCCTGGTAAATTCACCCGGGCGGCATTCTCATATCGTGTGACCGGATCACCCGCTCAGGCTCAGGCCGCCGGCGCCTTGTACTGGGGGTCGTTGTACATCTTGAACTGGCGGTAGACCTTGGGGACCACGCGGCCGCTGGCGATGTCGGCCAGCAGGACCGTCAGCTCCTCGGCCAGGTCGTCGCGCTGGGTGCGGAGGACGGAGGCGCGGTCCAGGCAGCGGGCGCGAAAGCCGGGGTCCGCGTCGGCGCGGTCGGCCTGCTCCTGCATGTGGTAGATCTTGAGCTCCACGATGCTGAGCTTGTCGGCCAGCGAGCCCACGGTCTCAGCCACCGGACGCCTCGCCGCGCGCGCCGCGCACCGTCTGCATCACCGCCTCGTCGATGCGCTCGATGAGGTCGTTGCGCCGCTGGTTCAGCTTGTCGACGGCGCGCTTGGCGGCGGCCACCTGGTGGTCGTCGTCGGAGCGCGCCTTGTCTTCCTCGTGCCACAGCTCGACGTTGGTCTGGGCCAGGCGCGCGATCAGGGTACCGATGGTCTCGTTCATCCCGCTGCTCTCGTAAGTCCGTGTGAACGCGCGCGAATGTATGCGCCGCGCCCGCCCTCCGCCATCCCGCCGCGTTTGCCGCATCCGCCCCGCCGCGGCTATCTTCGCGCCCGTTCCGCCCCCTCGCGGGGCTCGCGCGCCAC
>DASTVC010000062.1:0-2083 GCA_035759295.1 Longimicrobium sp.
GAGGAGCGACCTGAGCCGGCCGCCCGGGCAGATCTCGAGCGTGGGGCGCTTGCCTTGTCCTCAACTCTGCGCCAAGCCTCCATCGCCTCTTCGAGCGTGAACTTTTCGCTCTGGTGCGGAGGCTGGATCGTCCGCCACTGCTTCTTCATCGTCACCCTTCGTCGGCAGAAGTCCGAGCGTCTAGTTTAGCGACCCTCCAGTGGTTTGGGAAGCGCTCCCGGATCCCGACACGGCGGGGACGAATGCGGGGTGAAATGGACGATTTCACCCATTCCGCACCGCCTCCATCACCTCGCGCAGCTGGGCGGCGAGGGTCTCGGCGGCGGGGTCCAGGGGGAGGTGCACGTGGGCGCCTGGGACGGTGTGCACCGTCAGCCCGGCGGCGGCGAAGGGGCGCCAGCGGTCGGGGAGCGCATCCGGCCCCATCTTCTCCTCCGCCTTGCCCTCCGACGCCACGAACAGCGCCATCGGCACGTCCAGCGGCGGCGGGTTGCGGTAGTCGAACACGGCGCGGGCGGTGGCGGCGAACACGGCGACGGACAGGCCCACGCGCTCCAGCTCCTCGTCCATCACCTGCCCGCCGTGCCGCGCGATCCACCGCGACATCCCGGCCAGGCGCTCCTCCTCCGGGAGCGCGCGGAGCTCCTGCTCCAGCGCGTCCAGCAGCGCGTCGTCCTCCGTGACGATGGCGCGGGCGAACATGCGCAGCAGCCGCACGCGGTCCGGCGGCGTGCGCTCCTGCTGGCCGTCGGGCGCGGGGGAGTCGACGATGGCCAGGAGCGCCACCTCCTCGCCCGCGGAGCGCAGCTGGCGCGCGGCCTCGAACGCCGTGGTGCCGCCGGCGGACCAGCCGCCCAGCCAGTACGGCCCGTGCGGCTGCGCGGCGCGGATCTCCTCCACGAAGCGGACGGCCATGGCCTCCACCGACTCCAGCGGCGGCTCGTCGCCCGTCAGGCCGGGGGCGTGCAGGGCCAGGAACGGCTGCTCCGGCCCCAGCCGCCGCGCCAGGTCGGCGTAGTGGGTCACGGTGCCGCCGGCCGGGGGGAAGAAGAAGATGGGCGGCAGCGCGCCCCCAGCGTTCAGCGTCACCAGCAGACGGCCGTCGTCCGCGTCGGCCCCTTCGCGGCGCAGGGCCTCGGCGAAGGCGGCGACGGTGGGGTGGCGGAAGAGGGTGGCCAGCGGCAGCTCGCGGCCAAAGCGCTCGCGGATGCGCGCCATCATTCGCAACGCCAGCAGCGAGTGGCCGCCCATGCGGAAGAAGTCGTCGGCGGCGCCCACGCGGGGCACGCCCAGCGCCTCGCCCCAGATGCGCGCCACCTCCAGCTCCGTCACGTCGCGCGGGACCACGTAGCCGCCGGCGGCGGGCGCGTCCGGCTCCGGGAGCGCGCGGCGGTCCACCTTGCCGCTCGGCGTCAGCGGAATCTCGTCCAGCGGGACGAACGCGGAGGGAATCATGTACTCCGGCATGGACGCCGCCAGCCGCTCCCGCAGCTCCGCATCCGCCGGTCCGGCCGCACCCTCGCGCGCCGTGAGGTACGCGACCAGGCGCGCGTCGCGGTCCTCGCCCAGCGCCACGACGACGGCGTCCGCGACGGACGGATGCTGCTTGAGCGCGGCCTCGATCTCCCCCGGCTCGATGCGGAAGCCGCGCACCTTCACCTGGAAGTCGGTGCGTCCGAGGTATTCGAGTGTGCCGTCCCCCAGCCAGCGGGCGCGGTCACCCGTGCGGTACATCCGCGCGCCCGGATTCGCGGCGAACGGATCGGGGAGAAAGCGCTCCGCCGTCAGCCCCGGGCGGCGCCAGTAGCCGCGGCCCACCTGCACCCCCGCGATCCACAACTCGCCCGGAACGCCGACCGGGCAGGGCTCGCCGCGGCCGTCCAGCACGTACATCCGCGTGTTGGCCACCGGCGCGCCGATGGGCACCACGCCGTGCGCGGGGCGCAGGGTGCACGGCCAGTGCGTCACGTCCACGGCGGCTTCCGTCGGGCCGTACAGGTTGTGCAGCTCGGTGGATGGAAGCGCCTCGAAAAAGCGCTCCACGATGTCCGCCGGCAGCGCCTCGCCGCTGCTCATCACCTTC
>DASTVC010000063.1:0-2011 GCA_035759295.1 Longimicrobium sp.
GCGCCCTGGACGCCGGCGCGCTGGAGGGCGCCCTGGCGGAGGTGGTGCGCCGCCACGAGTCGCTGCGCAGCGTGATCCGCGCGGAAACGGGCGCCGAGGCCGAGCAGGTGGTCCTCCCCCCGGGCGACTTCGCGCTCCCCGCCGCCGACCTCTCCAGCCTGCCTCCCGACGAGCGGGAGGAGGAGACGCGCCGCATCGTCCACGAGGAGATCCGCCGCCCTTTCGACCTGGCGGCCGGGCCGCTCTTCCGCGCACGCCTGCTCCGCCTGGGCGAAGACGAGCACGTGCTGGTGCTGGCGATGCACCACGTGGTGAGCGACGGGTGGAGCCTGGGCGTGCTCTTCCGCGAGCTGGGCGCGCTGTACGACGCGTTCTCGCGCGGCGCGCCGCCGCCGCTGGATCCTCTGCCGCTGCAGTACGCCGACTACGCGGCGTGGCAGCGCGAGCACTGGACGGAGGAGCGGCTGGCCGCGCAGCTCGAGTGGTGGCGCCGGGCGCTCGCCGGCGCGCCCGCCGTGCTGGAGCTGCCGGCGGACCGCTCCCGCCCCGCCGTGCAGAGCCACCGCGGCGCCCGGCTGCGCGTGGCCCTGCCGGGGGAGCTGGCGGAAGGGGTGCGCGCGCTGGCGCGGCGCGAGGGCGCCACGCCGTTCATGGTGATGCTGGCGGCCTTCCAGGTGCTGCTCTGGCGCTGGTCGGGGGAGGAGGACCTGGTGGTCGGCTCGCCGGTGGCGGGGCGCACGCGCACGGAGACGGAGGGGCTGATCGGCTTCTTCGTCAACACGCTCCCGCTGCGCGCCGACGTCTCCGGCGACCCCGCCTTCGCCACCCTGCTGCACCGCGTCCGCGAGACCACGCTGGGCGCGTACCAGCACCAGGAGCTCCCCTTCGAGCGGCTGGTGGAGGCGCTGCACCCGGAGCGCTCGCTCGGCCACGCCCCCGTCTTCCAGCACGTCTTCGCGCTGCAGAACGCCACCCCGGCGGAGCTGCGCCTGCCGGGGGTGCGGATGGAGGTGATGGCCACGGAGAGCGGCACGGCGCGCTTCGACCTGGAGTGGTCCCTGTGGGAGCGCGAGGAGGGGATCACCGGCGCCATCCACTACGCCGAGGACCTCTTCGACGCCGCCACGGTGGAGCGTATGGCGGGGCACTACCGCCGGCTGCTGGAGGCCGCCGTGGCGCGCCCCGGCGCGCGCGTCTCCACCCTGCCGCTGCTCTCCGACGAAGAACGGGCGCGGCTGGTGGCGGAGGCCGCGGGCCCGGACCTCTCCCTGCCGGATCTTCCCGTCTACCGCCTCTTCGAGGCGCAGGCCGCCCGCACGCCGGACGCGGTGGCGGTGCAGGCGGAGGAGGGCGCGCTCACGTACGCGGAGCTGGACCGGCGCGCCAACCGGCTGGCGCACCACCTCCGCGCCCGCGGCGTGGGCCCGGAGGCGCTGGTGGCCATCTGCGTCCACCGGGGCGCGCCCATGCTGGAGGCGATGCTGGCCGCGCTCAAGGCGGGGGGCGGCTACCTGCCGCTGGACCCCGACTACCCCGCCGACCGCATCGCCTGCATGCTGGGCGATTCCGGGACCCGCGTGGTGGTCACCCAATCCCCCCTGCTCGACGGCCTTCCGCTGGAGGGGATGGACACGGTGGTGCTGGACCGGGATGCCGCCGAGATCGCCGCCCGGCCCGGGCACGCGCCCCCCGTTCCCGGCTCCCTGGTCCCGGCTCCCTCCACCCTGGCGTACGTCATCTACACCTCCGGCTCCACCGGCCGGCCCAAGGGCGTGGGCGTGGAGCACGGCGCCCTGGCGGCCACGATGGCCGGGGCGGGGCGGGCGTTCGGCCTGAGGCCCGGGGACCGGGTGGCGTCGCTGGCGAGCTTCGCCTTCGACATCTGGCTCTTCGAATCCTTCCTCCCCCTCCTCGCCGGCGGGAGCGTGCGGTTCTTCGCCCGCGAGCGGGTGCTGGAGGTGCCGCGGCTGGCGCACCACCTCCGCGCCCGCGGCGTGGGCCCGGAGGCGCT
>DASTVC010000064.1:0-3344 GCA_035759295.1 Longimicrobium sp.
AAGTCTCACAGACGCCACCCGACGCTTCGGACAATGCGCCCGGGTACGAGTGGGATCACAGCCAGATGATCCGGGAGGACGATCAGGCGGCACTCGTAAGCCAGTTCGACGGCAGCGCCGCCGCAGAGGTCATCCAGGATAGCCTTGAGGAGGTTGCCCCGCCCGCTCCGCCATCCCCCCACAAGGGTGAACTGGGCAGTCCCCCAGTGCAGTCCCGCAGCGAGGAGACGGTGCCGGCGCACCCGGACGATCCCGCGGCGCTGGACACGCTGGCGCGCCGGCCGTTCGCCAGGTGCATCGCCAACCGTATGGACGAGGTGTGGAAGGGGCGGGAACGCCGGCCCAGCCGGCGCGGAGCGGCGGACACGGGCTCCGGCGGCGCCTTCATGCTGCACCTGCACGGGCCGTGGGGCTCCGGCAAGTCATCCATCCTGAACTTTCTGCGCGACGAGCTGCAGGATGAGAAGCGGCGTCCCGAGGAGCGGTGGGTGGTGGTGGAGTTCAACGCGTGGCGGCACCAGCGCATCCGGCCGCCGTGGTGGGCGCTCATCCGCGACGTGTATGCGCAGTCCGCCCGCCAGCTTCCCCCGCTGCGCTCCCTCTGGCTGCGCGTGCGGTGGTGGGCCTGGCGGGTGCGGGCGGACTGGCTTCCCGTGGCCGCGGCGGCGGCGCTGATCACGGTGGCGGTGCTGGTGATCAGCGGGGTGCTCAAGCCGGCGCCGGCGCCCGCGGAGGATGCGGCGTGGAAAGGGGTGGAGCTGGCGCTCAAGCTGCTGACCGGCGCGCTGGCGGCGTGGGGCACCGTGTTCGCCGTCAGCCGCTCACTGGCGTTTGGCTCCGCCCGCGCGGCGCAGACGTACACCGAGCTCAAGAGCGATCCGCTGAGCCCCATCGTGCGGCTGTTCCAGCGGCTTACGGCGAGCATCCGCCAGCCCGTCGCCGTGTTCATCGACGACCTGGACCGCTGCGACGGCAAGTACGTGGTGGAGCTGCTGGAGGGCGTCCAGACGCTGTTCCGCACGGCGCCGGTGACGTACGTGGTGGCCGCGGACCGCAAGTGGATCTGCGCCAGCTTTCAGCAGGGATACAGGGATTTCGGCGACGACATCGGCGAGCCGGGGCGGCCGCTGGGCTACCTGTTCCTGGACAAGCTCTTCCAGGTCTCGGCCTCCGTTCCCCGCCCCGCGCCCGAGGTGCAGCGCGCCTACTGGAGCGCGCTCCTGCGCGCCGCGGGCACGGCCGACGCGGCCACGCTGGAGGCGCGGCGGCAGCAGGCGGAAGCGGTGGCGGAGCGGGAGGTGGGGAATCGAAAGACGACGGAGGCGCTTCAGGCGTTCGTCCAGGCGGCGGCCGACCCGGTGGAGCAGGAGGGGCGGCGCGCGGTTGCGGCGCAGCGCATCACCACGCCCGAGGCCCAGCGCGAGACGCAGAAGCACCTGCTGGAGGGCTTCGCCGACCTGCTGGAGCCCAATCCCCGGTCCATGAAGCGGCTGGTGAACGCGTACGGCCTGCACCAGGCCACGCACTTCCTGGAGCACCGCCACGTGGCGCCCGACGCGCTGGCCCGCTGGACGCTCATCGAGCTGCGCTGGCCGCTGCTGGCCGACCACCTGGAATCTCACCCGGAAACGATTGCCGCCGTCGATGGCGGCGCGGAGCCCGCCGGCATCCCCGACGCGCTGAAGCCGCTGCTGCGGGATGAGGCCCTTCGCGACGTGGTCCGCGGCGGCGCCGCGGCGCCGCTGGACGAGGCGGCGCTGCGCCAGATCGTCGGGAGCGGCGACGCGCGGACGCCGGCGCAGGGAGATGTGCGGGGGGATGCGGAACCAGATGCAGGAGCGGCTGCCGACGATATCCCGATGATCGCGATCGAGGGAGGCGGAAAAGAAGCTGACGGAGGCCCGAAGCTGGCGGTGCAGACGCAGGGCTGATCAGATCCGGAGGAAGAAGGTGTTTCCCTTAGAGGTTACAGCGCAGCGCCTCCCCTCAGAATGGCTGTTCGGGCGCGAGGCTTGGCAACACCCTCTCAGGAAAACGCACTCTTTTTGAGGATTCGCTGTCATACCGATTTCCCGAGTTTCTTGTGCACTGGATGGGAACTCGCGGGTCCACGGATCGACGACGCGCTACGAGCAGCCCGAAGGTAGATTTCTCAGTCGGCGCCAGACTGTGGCTTGAACGAACGGCTCCACGCGGCGCCTCCTTCGAAATGACAGATCGCGGCGCGAGTGCACACCGAATCGAGAAATTCGGTATCACAGGAGGTTCAGGGCTCGCTCGTACTCATCGTAGCAGCCGATGAAAGCCTGGTGGTACGGAAGGGCATTGCTTGCGATCAGCGATCTCTTTCGCGCCAGCGAAATCGCACGGGTAACGCCCGACACCGCATCCGCGGCGGTGCTCACGCCGTTGAGGCGCGCCAGCAGGTCCGCGCCGACGCGAACCGGGTCAAAGTACGGAAACGCTTTGAAGATCTTGACGAGCAGGTCGGCGTATCCCGTTCCGTTCTCGTTGTTCGCCGGAGCGGACCGCAACGCCTTGATGGTGTCGATCACGCCGTCTACCTGCATGCACACGATGGGAACGCCCGCGGCGTGCGCGATCGCCAGTTCGCTGAACGTTCCCGCTCCGGCACCCGCCGCGAGAACCACGTCCGGAACAAATCCGTTCACGAAGTTGCGCTCGTCCCGGAAATCGGTGTGGATGACAAGGTGCCGGTCCGCCCCGGTAATCTGGAGATCTACGGCGTAGTGCCCCATCCTTGGCAGCACGCTGATCAGACGCGCGCGAGCAACGGTCAACGCGCCGTCCATCGCCGCGTCCTTGACGGCCGCGGATGTGCTCCCGGAGGGCTGGCCGCCCGTCAGCAGCACGTGGCCGTGCCCGGTAATGGCAGCGCCGATCTCTCTCGCGAGCGCCACGAGCGCGGCATCCTTGTGAAGATCCATCCCGCGCGAAGGCCCCATCACGCCGATGACGATTTTTCCGTTTCTCATCGTGCCCTCCCGGAAGTCGTACGTGCGCACCGTTCACCCGTCGCTGAGCACCGCCCCCCGCCACTTCCGCACCGAGTTGACCAGCCAGACATCCTCCGCGCGCGCCAGGTCCGCTGGATGGAGGACGCGCTCGCGGATCTCGCCGGCCGCGAGGAGGTGGGCGCGGAAGACGCCGGGGAGCAGGCCGGATTCCAGCGGCGGCGTCCACAGCGCGCCGTCCATCCGCACCACCAGGTTGGCGATGGCGGATTCCGTCAGCTCGCCGCGCTCGTTCACCAGCAGCACGTCGTCGGCTTCGGGGCGGGTGGCGGCGCGGCGCTCGTACTCGGCACGCGCCGTGGTCTTGTG
>DASTVC010000065.1:0-7977 GCA_035759295.1 Longimicrobium sp.
GCGCTCCTCCAGCCCGTCGCGCTCGGCCTCGGCGCGGGTGCGCTGGGTAAGGTCGTCCAGCATGGCGACGCAAAAGCGCGGGCGCCCGTCGTCGTCGCGCGCCAGCGAGGTGGTGAGCCGCGCGGGAAAGGTGCCGCCGTCGGCGCGCAGGTAGCGCAGCTCCAGCTGGTAGCTGGAAAGGCGGCCGTCGACCAGGCGGTGAAAGAGCGTGGCGTGGTGCTCGCGGTCATCGGGATGGCCCAGCAGGACGAAGGGGACGCGCCGCAGCTCGTCCAGCGGCAGGCCCACCATGCGCTGGAACGCGGCGTTGGCCTCCATCAGGCGCCCCTGCAGGTCCACCACCACGATTCCCAGCGCGGAGCCCTCGAACACGGCGCGGAACCACTCCTCGCGCTGCTTCACGGTGTGCGGCGGCGCGGCGGGCGCGTGCAGATGAGGCTGGGAGATGGACATCGGGCCGCCGGGTCGAAGGAAACACGCACGGGAGCGGGCAAACTTCCCGCTCCCCCGGAGCCGATTCTGGACGGGCAGTCGGCCTCGTGCAAACCCCGCGCCTCTGCTGCGGAATCGTGTCGCAGCGCAGGCGTTCGCGCGGCGGGTGGGTGTGGCGGGGTTGTCCGGGGGAATCCGGGTGGAGCGTGTCCGACTATGGGCAGGCGAGCAGGAGGCGGGTCGCGGTCGCCTCCCGATATGGCAAACCTGCATCAGGAAGGGCACGATGAAGTACTGCACCTACCAGGACAAGGCGGGCGAGTGGCGCTGGTACCTGCAGGCGGCGAACGGAAAGCGTCTCGCCGATTCTGGCGAGGGCTACAAGAACAAGCAGGACTGCCTGGACGCCATCGACAAGGTGAAGGGCTCCAAGGACGCCAAGGTCGAGGACTGCTGAGCCCACCCATCAGAAGAGAACAGGCCGGGGATGCGATCCTCGGCCTGTTCTCTTGTGGGCGAACAATCAGGCCTCCAGCCTCCGAACCACCTCTTCCGCGCCGCGCTTGTAGAGCGTGATGCACACCAGCGCGCCGTCAGGATCAAATACCGCCCAGCTACGGAATCGCCTCTGGATCACCCACTGGTGGACCCTCGCGGCCTTAACAAGGAAGTAGCGGGGATGCTGGATCTCGCCCGTGCAGCACGCAAGGCAGATCCGACGTTAGGCGGCCTTCTTCCCGATGCGAGCAAGCCACCGACTGGAGCGAAAGGAGTAATTCTCACGGCCGGCCGGCGGTATCAACTCTCCCTAAAGAAATCCGAGTAGAGGCGCGACGGAGTTCGCGTATACAGTATCGGGTAGCGCCTTCCCGTCCCGCATCCTAACTTTCCGCCCTGTCCACGAGCCGACGAGGAGATAGGGTGATGAATAGTGTTCCGCGGGTACCGGCGCCGATCAACGAGCCGGTCCTTTCGTATGCGCCGGGAACGCCGGAGCGCGCGCTGCTCAAGGAGACGTACGCGCGCATGCACGGCGAGGAGATCGAGATCCCGCTGATCATCGGCGGGCGCGAGGTGCGCACGGGCAACATCGACGTGCAGGTGTCGCCGCACGAGCACAAGCACGTGCTGGCCCGCTACCACAAGGCGGGCGCCGCCGAGGTCCGCCAGGCCATCGACGCCGCCATGAAGGCGTGGAAGGACTGGAGCCACTGGCCCTGGGAAGACCGCCTGGCCGTCTTTCAGCGCGCGGCGGAGCTGCTGACGACGCGGTACCGGCCGATCCTGAACGCCGCCACCATGCTGGGCCAGGGCAAGACGGCCCACCAGGCGGAGATCGACAGCGCCTGCGAGCTGATCGACTTCCTTCGCTTCAACACGCACTTCGCGCAGCAGCTGTACGCCGAGCAGCCGTTCAGCGGGCCGGGGATGTGGAACCGGCTGGACCACCGGCCGCTGGAGGGCTTCGTCTACGCGGTCACGCCCTTCAACTTCACGGCGATCGGGGGGAACCTGCCCACGGCGCCGGCCATGCTGGGGAACGTGGCGCTGTGGAAGCCGGCGTCGACGGCCGTCTACAGCGGCTGGTACATCATGCAGATCCTGATGGAGGCGGGGCTGCCGCCGGGCGTCATCAACTTCCTCCCGGGCGATCCGGGGCCGATGACCGACGCGGTGCTCACCGACCCCAACCTGGCCGGCATCCACTTCACGGGCTCCACCTCCGTCTTCCAGATGATCTGGCGGCAGGTGGGGGAGAACATCGACCGCTACAAGACGTACCCGCGGCTGGTGGGCGAGACGGGCGGCAAGGACTTCATCGTCGCGCACCCGTCGGCGGACCCGCTGGCGCTGGCGACGGCCATCGTGCGCGGCGGCTATGAGTACCAGGGGCAGAAGTGCAGCGCGGCGTCGCGTGTGTACGTGCCGCAGTCGCTCTGGCCCACGGTGCGCGAGCACACGCTGGGGATGATGGAAAAGATCCGCGTGGGCGACGTCTCGGACTTCCGCAACTTCATGGGCGCGGTGATCGACCGTAAGGCGTACGACAAGATCACCGGCTACATCAAGCACGCGCACGAGGCGGACGGCGTGGAGGTGATCGCCGGCGGCACGTTCGACGACTCGACGGGCTACTTCCTCCAGCCCACGCTGGTGCAGGTGCAGGACAGCGCGTACCGGCTGATGTGCGAAGAGGTGTTCGGCCCTGTGGTCTCGCTCTACGCCTATCCCGACGCGGAGTGGGAGGAGACGCTGAAGATCGTGGACCAGACCAGCCCGTACGCGCTGACGGGTGCGGTGTTCGCCAACGACCGCGCGGCGCTGCTGCAGGCCGACCGGGCGCTGCGCAACGCGGCGGGCAACTTCTACATCAACGACAAGCCCACGGGTGCGGTCGTCGGCCAGCAGCCGTTCGGCGGCGCGCGCGGCAGCGGCACGAACGACAAGGCGGGAAGCATCCTGAACCTGGTGCGGTGGATCAGCCCGCGCACCATCAAGGAGACGTTCGCCCCGGCGCGCAGCTTCGAATATCCGTTCATGTCGGAGAAGTAGGGCTCGTTCGACGGGCTGAAGCACGAAGCGCCCCCGGGAGTTCTTCCGGGGGCGCTCTGTCATTTCCGGCACAACGAGCACCGCACTTGTCACTATCCTTTACAGAAATAAAATGCTTGGAAGGAGGGAGCGAAGGTATTATCCTTCAGGTTCCCCCCTCATCTCACTTCCCAAGGAGAAATCCCATGCGCCTGGACCCGAACGGAATACAGGTAGAGAGCTTCGACACCGCCCAACCCATCGGTGACGTCGCCGAGCCTGTGAAGGACACGGTCTACGCCCCGTGCCCGGTGCGCGAGACCATCTTCTACCCGTGCACGCAGGCCCACCAGCTGACCTGCGTGGGTTGCGCCTGAGCACCCACGACGACAGGCGCCACCCCTGGGCAGCCCCGGCATCCGTCTGCCGGGGCTGCTGCGTTACCCGATCCAATTCGGCGGCGGCGCGCGCGGCAGCGGACCAACGACAAGGTGGGAAGCATCCTGAACCGGGTGCGGTGGATCAGCCAGCGCACCATCGAGGAGACCTTCTCCCTGGCGCGCAGCTTCGAATATCCGTCAATCTCGGAGAAGTAGGCGCCGCTCAATGGACAGGAAAAGCGCCTCCGGAACCTGTTCCGGGGGCGCTTGTCGCTCCGCATCGTCCCGAAACGGACACTACCCTTTCCAGAAGTTAAATACTTGATGGGAAAGCGCGGCCGTGTTACCCTTCACGTTCCCCCATCCTTCCACTCACCGAGGAGAAAGTCCCATGCGCCTGGACCCGTCCAACCTGCAGGTAGAGAGCTTCGAGACCGCCGAGCCCATCGGCGACATCGCCGCGCCCGCTCCCGCGCCGGTGAAGGACACGATCTACTATCCGTGCCCGCTGCCGGACACGTACTTCGCGCCCTGCACCAACCAGCTGACCTGCGTGGGCTGCGCCTGAACGGCCACGACGACACTGTCACTCCCGGCAGCCCCGGCATCCGTTTGCCGGGGCTGCTGCGTTTCTACCGGCTCCGGCTGAATCCCTCGTGTAAGCAAAAAGCCCAACATCCAGAAGAACGGTGTCATTCTGAGGAGGCGCCGCGACGAACCGTCTTCTTGCTCCAGGGCCTTGGCGCCGACGAAGAATCTTTATCGGGAACGGGAGGGGCCTTGCGCGCCGAGGCCGACGTAGCCGACAGGACCGTGCGCCCATCGTAGAGATTCTTCGGCCGGCGCACGGGCAAGGGTGCGACTGGCAGGTCCAGAGCGCGCGCCTCTCTCAGAATGACAGCGTCCGCTTTATCGGTGCTCTACTTCAGAATTCCGTACAAGAGAACCCCAAGCGGACCCGGATCACGCAGCGGGGAGCGCCGATGCGGTCACCTTTCGTTTACGGAAATAAAATGCTTGATGATTGTCGTCGAACGCATTAGCCTGCATACCCCGCACCCCCACTCCCCCTTTCGGAGGACACAGCCATGCGCCTGGATCCGAGCAGCCTGAACGTGGAGTCGTTCGAGACCGCCGAGCCCATCGGCGACATCGTCGTGCCGGATACCGGCAAGGGCGGGCCGGAGTCGTACTGCTACATCTGCTACCCCACGGGCAACACCGATCCGGCCTGCCAGCCGGGGTACACGATCTACTACCCGTGCCCGCTGCCGGACACGTACTTCGCTCCGTGCACCCGCAACCCCACGCCGTGCGTGAACTGCGCCTGACGCACGGCAGGGGTGGACGAACGCAGTAACCCTCTCCCCTTTCGGAGGATACAGCCATGCGCCTGGATCCGAGCAACCTGCAGGTAGAGACGTTCGAGACCGCCGCGCCCATCGGCGACATCGCGGACCCGTGGACCGGGCAGGGCGGGCCGGAGTCGTACTGCTACATCTGCTACGCCACGGGCAATACCGATCCGGCCTGCCAGCCCAAGGACACGATCCACGCCCCGTGCCCGCTGCCGGACACGTACTTCTATCCGTGCACGCAGGCCCACCAGCAGACTTGCGTCGGCTGCGCCTGACACACGGGCAGGGGTAAACGAAGGGCACCGAGCGCCTCCGGACCGGTTCCGGGGGCGCTTCTGCATCCTCGCAAACGACCCGGGAGATCCGTGTCGCCGGATACGTGACCTGGAAAAACACCCCGGGAACCCCTTCCGACGGAAAGACTCTGCCGCCCAGCGTATAGATTCTTCGGTCGGCGCCAGGCTTTCCAGCGAGAAGAAGACCTTCGCGCAGCGCCTCCCTCAGAATGACAGGTACGCCGGATTCGGTAAGAGACGAGGCGCATTCGTGTTGACACGGAACCGCGGGGCAGCAGATTGTCGGGATCATCTGCACCGCTCCGCAGTATCATCCCCGCGCCGTTCATCCCCCCCCCATCCGTCGACCCCCCGCCGCGCGAAGGACCGCACGTGATCGTCTTCATCCACCGATGCGCTTCATCCCTCCGCGTCTGTCTGCTGATGGGCGCGATGACCGTCGCATGGGCGCGGCCGGCGGCGGCACAGACCTCGTTCCGGGGGAACATTCTGTACGAGAAGATCCCGGCGGGGCGCAACGGGCTGGAGCTGGACAGCCCGGTGCGCACCCCGGCGGCGGGGATGAAGGTGGAGATCGTGGCGTCGCCCGCGCGGACGGTGCTGGGGAGCGGGTTCACGGATGAGAAGGGCGCCTACTCCATCCCCGTCCGCGTACCCCGCGAGGCGCAGGTGTACGTGCGCGCGCTGGCGCAGACGGAGAACGCGTCGGTGGTGCGCGTGGGGGACCGCGCGGAGTTCTCCATCGTCTCCGAGCCGTTCGCCGTGCCACGCGGGCGGACGGTGCAGCGCGACCTGCTGGCCACGGACAGCAGCCGGGTGGCGGGCGCGTTCAACATCGCCGTCACCATCTGGCGCGCCAACTCGCTGGTGCGCAGCGCCAGGCCCGACGTGGAGCTGCCCCGGGTGGAGGTGCGCTGGGACACCACCTACATGGGCGGCACCTTCTTTCGCCCGCGCGAGGCGGTGGCGTTCATCAACGGCCGCCGCGGGCGCGACAGCGACGAGTACGACGACCACGTGATCGCCCACGAGTACGGGCACTTTCTGATGTCCAACTTCTCCCGCGAAAGCAGCCCGGGGGGGAACCACGGCTTTGGCGACCAGCTGGACCCGCGGCTGGCGTGGTCGGAGGGGTGGGGCAACTTCTTTGGCGCGGCGACGACGGGGAGCGCGCACTACGTGGACACGGGGATGGCGCGCGGGCGGCAGGTGGTGCTGGTGTCGATGGACCTGGAGGACGACGTGCCCACCGGCGACCGGCCGGGGATCTGGAGCGAGCACTCGGTGGGCGGCGTGCTGTGGGACTGGTTCGACGACGGGGCCGAGGAGCGCGATTCGGTGGCGCTGGGCTTCATCCCCCTGTGGAACGCGTTCGCGGAGCTGGGGAAGGAGCCCGACGTGTACCTGCTGCGCTTCGCCAACATCCTGGCGGCGGACACCAAGCAGGGCCGGCGCCTGCAGGCGGGGCTGCGCGTGCGCGACATCACGTACTCGCCTGGCGAGGAGCCGCGCGCGCCCGAGCCGTTTCCCGAGCCGCTGCCCTCGGGCACGCCGGTGGACGGCACGGTGGACAGCCGCCGCACCCGCCGCAGCAACCTTTGGGGATCGTCCCGCCACTACTGGTTCGTGGTGCCGCAGGCCACGCAGGCCAGCGTCACCCTCAAGATCGTCTCGGCGCAGGACACGGCGCACGCGGACCTGGACCTGTACCTGTACGACGCGGCCGGGGAGCTGGTGGCCAGCAGCGACGCGGTGAACGGCGTAGGCGACACGGAACGCATCTCGCGGCGACTGGAGGCGGGATACTACCGGGTGGAGGTGCGCAGCTGGAGCAACAGCAACGGATCGCGCCTGAGCGAGCGCACGGCGCACGAGGGCACTTTTACGCTGCTCGCGAGGTACTGAGCGCCTGTCCATTCATTCCTCCCCCATGAGGGCCGTTCGATGAACCGCATCGCGCTCGTCCTGATCCCGCTGGCCACCCTGTTCTCCGCCGCCGATGCCCGTGCGCAGACGGCGGATGCCCGCTCCATGGCGCCCCGCGCGGTGCGGCTTTCCAGCGCCGGCGACAAGGTGACGGCGCCGGTGGAGATCGAGATCACGCCGCTGGCGGATCCCGCGCCCGGGCGGCGGCGGGTGCGCGTGGTGGCGCGGCCCAGCGTGGACGCGGCGTCGCTGGCCATCGAGGTGAGCGCGGACGAGGGGCTGGCGCTGGCGCCGGGGACGTCCGGCACCTGGACGGGCGTGGCGCAGGCGGGGCAGGAGGTGGTGCGGGAGCTGGATCTCGTCGTCTCGGGCGCCGGCGAGCAGCGGGTGATGGTCTCGGCGACGGTAAAGTACGGCGACGAGTTCACGCAGACCGGCATCGAGGAGGTCGCGCTGAACCCCAGCCGCTCCGCCGGGCTCACCAAGGGCTTCCGCCCCGCGGCCACCGACCCCGGCGGCCGGACGATCGTGGAGATCCCCGCAAAGACGCCCTGAGCCGCATCCGCGGATACAGAATCGCGAGGCCCCCGCTGGCAGAACGCCGGCGGGGGCCTTCTCGTGCTTCCTGCGCAAACGATTGCGGGAGCGCACCCGCCGCGCATCTCCAGCCGCACCCGGCAATCACGCTTCGCCTCCCGTCCATCACGGTTCATCCCGCGCTCGTCGTCAACGGGCAAGCGTGAGGCGATGTTGCGATGGCGCCGCTCGTCGGTTGCCACAGGGACGACATGAAAACTCATGGAGAGTGCACGATGAAGAAGCTGACGCTGGACGTGGAGACGCTCACGGTCGACTCGCTGGAGACTGGAGTGGCGAACCAGGACTGCCCCACCGCAAGTGCCACGGCGACCACCAGCCCGGTCTGAACCGCTGCCCCGGAGGGCATTAACCCTCATCGCAGCGTTGGCTTCCTGGGAGGGTGTTGCCAAACCTTACCGGATCCCACCGGAGGCACACTGTCATCCTGAGGGAGCGCACGCCCGTAACTTTCAT
>DASTVC010000066.1:0-15731 GCA_035759295.1 Longimicrobium sp.
CCGCCGCGGCGGCCTGCACCACGAGCAGGTTGGCGCCCTGGGCGGCCAGCAGCCAGGCGAGCGCCGGGTGCCACAGGTCCTCGCACACCAGCAGCCCGACGCGCCATCCGCCGCCCGCGTCGTACGCCCGGACGCCATCGCCCCGGCCGAAGTAGCGGCCCTCGTCGAACATGCCGTACGTCGGGAGATAGACCTTGCGGTGCCGGTGGATGACGCGCCCCCCGCGCAGATGTAGCGCGGAGTTGTAGGGAACGAACCCGGCGTCGCGCTCGATCGTCCCGACGACCACGTCCGGTCCCTTCGCCAGCCCGGGATACGGCGCGTCCGATTCCGCGGCGGCGAGGGTGTGGACGGCGTCGCGCACGTCGTAGCCCGTCAGCGACAGCTCGGGGGTGACGAGGACGCCGATCCCCTCCGCCGCCGCGTCCGCCTGCGCCCGGGCGACGCGCCCCAGGTTGGTGTCAGTCCGACACAGCGCGGGGGCGAACTGCTCGATCCGCAGCCGCACCTGCATCCCCCAATCCGCCATCACCCGTCCGCCAGCTCGGGCTTGAGCCCCAGGACGCGGTTCACCGGCAGCGTGACCACGATCCCCGTCGCGGGCTGGTCGAAGTCGCCGCACACCTCCTGGAGAAGCGCGAGGGCGGCATCCACCTTCTCGTCCTCCAGCACGCTGAACAGCGTCTGGTTGCGCGGCCGCGTGCGCCCCGCCAGCGCCTGCAGCCCGGCGAAGATGGGCACCTCCGACGCCAGCAGCCGCCCCATCCCCTCGGTGTTGATGAGGGTGGCGCCGGTGATGCCGATCTCCAGAAAGCCGGAGAGGATCTCCTCCATCCGCTCTTCCTGGTTGATGACGGCGATCAGAAGCTGCACGGGCGGCCTCGCAGGGATGCTGGATGTGGGGCGTCGCCGCAATCTTACGCCCCGCGCGGAAACGGTGTCAAGCAAGGCGTGGCGCGGCGTTTGGGCGCATCCGGCGCGGACGCGCGGCGACGCGCGGTGCACTTGCCGCCACCGGCCAGCGGGGCAGGGGAGCCAAGCACGACTCTTGCGCGGGGCTCCCGCGCGATCCCCCCAGCGGCGCGTGCGGCCTCCCGACCGGATGCCGGGCGTGATCCCCAACAATCCAGAATGAAAGTCGGGAGACCCGAGTGCCCAAGTTCATCGTCCACGGTGGCAACCGGATCAAGGGGACCATTCGTCCCAACGGCAACAAGAACGCCGCGCTGCCCATGCTGGCGGCCACCCTCCTGACCGAGGAGGAGGTCTTCCTGGAGAACGTCCCGAAGATCAAGGACGTGCTCACGCTCATGAACCTCCTGGAGGTGCTGGGCGCCGAGACGGAGTGGACCGGGCCCAACGAGGTGCGCGTGCGCGCCGCCAACGTGGGCGCCACCCAGCTCGACGCCGCCGCGGCGTCCCGCATCCGCGCGTCCATCCTGCTGGCGGGGCCCATGCTGGCGCGCACGGGCGGGATGCAGCTGCCCCCGCCGGGCGGCGACGTGATCGGCCGGCGGCACGTGGACACGCACTTCCTGGCGCTCAAGAAGCTGGGCGCGCAGGTGATCGAGGAAGAGGGCGTCTGGCGGCTGCACTCCAGCGGCCGGCTCAAGGGCGCCAACATGTTCCTGGACGAGCCCAGCGTGACGGCCACCGAGAACGCCGTGATGGCCGCCGCGCTTGCGGACGGCGAAACGGTCATCCGCAACGCCGCCGCCGAGCCGCACGTGCAGGACCTGTGCATCATGCTGGTCAAGATGGGGTGCGAGATCGAGGGGATCGGCACGGGAACGCTGCGGGTGCAGGGCAAGCAGCGCCTGTCCGGCTGCCGCACCCGCATCACCGCCGACCACATCGAGATCGGCTCCTTCATCGGCCTGGCGGCGGTGACCAAGGGCGAGCTGACCATCGAGGACGCGGCGGTGCAGCACATGGACAGCACCCTGATCGGCTTCGGCCGGCTGGGGCTGGACGTGCAGATCCGGGGCGACGACCTGTACATCCCCGGCGACCAGGAGATGCACGTCACGCTCGACATGGGCGGCCACATCAGCAAGGTGGACGACGGCCCGTGGCCCGCGTTCCCGGCGGACCTCACCTCCATCGCGCTGGTGGCGGCCACGCAGGCGCACGGCAACATCCTCGTCCACGAGAAGATGTTCGAGTCGCGGATGTTCTTCGCCGACAAGCTGGTGGGGATGGGCGCGCGCCTGGTCCTCTGCGACCCGCACCGGGTGCTGGTAATCGGCCCGTCGCAGCTGCACGGCGCCATCGTGGAAAGCCCCGACATCCGCGCCGGCATGGCGCTGCTGATCGCGGCGCTGGGCGCGGACGGGCGCAGCGAGATCTTCAACGTGGGGCAGATCGAGCGCGGGTACGAGCGCATCGACGAGCGGCTGCGCGCGCTGGGCGCCGACATCCGCCGCGCCGACAGCCGCGCCGACGCCGCCGAGGTGGACGACGCGGCCCGGCAGATGTTCATCAAGCCCGCGCAGCAGTGACGGGGGATTCCACTCGACGGATGACGGAGACGGAACGATGAGCGAGGACGAGCAGGGTGGAGGCCGCAGGCTTCCGTCGATCGGCGAGGGGCTGCGCTCGGGGATCGGAGTGCTGACGGCCTTCAAGGAGGCCATCGAGGAGACCATCCAGGAGGCCGGCTCGCGCGGCGACCTGAGCCCCGAGCGCGCCAAGGGCTTCCTGGGCGACGCGCTGCACCGCGCGCAGGAAACGGTGGGCGACGTGCGCGACCGGCTGGACTTCGTTCCCCGCCGCGAGTTCGAGGCGGTGCTGCGCGAGGTGGAGGATCTGCAGCGCCGCCTGGACGCGCTGGAAGGCAGGCAGCGGACGGGCGCGGACTACACGCCGCTCACCCTGCCCTCCTCAACGCAGCCCGCCGCGCCGCCGGCGCCCGAGGGTCCGACGGAAGCGAGGATGCCGTAGGTGGCGGTCGCCACGGAGGTGCGCACCGTCGCCGAGCGGCTGGCGCCCGGCGACGTGCCGCTGTGGGTGCAGCCGGAGTGGGAGGCGCGGTTCCCCTGGCTGGCGCAGGGGACCACGGGGCGGGGAACCGGGGACGAGCCGTTCGATCTCGGCCTCTCCGGCGCGCAGCCGGTGGGGCGGGTGATGGACCGCTGGCGTGCGCTCCGCAGGCTGACGGAGATGCACGCCGTCGTCCACGCGCGGCAGGTGCACGGCGCCGACATCTGGATCCACCGCGACGCCGGCTCGCCCGGCATCCTGGTGATGGACGGCTTCGACGGGCACGTCACCGACCGCGGGTGCGTCCTCCTCTCCGTCGGCGTGGCCGACTGCACGCCGGTCTCCATCGTCGACCCGGAGCTGCGGGTCATCGCCCTCGTCCACGCGGGGTGGCGGGGGACGGCGGCGGGGATCGTGGAGCGCGCCATCAACCGCATCGTGGAAAGCTGGTCCACGGCGCCGGAGCGGCTGTGGCTGCACTGCGGCCCCTCCATCTGCGGCGCGTGCTACGAGGTGGGCCCCGAGGTGCACGCCGCCATCAATCCGCACCTCCCCGTTCCCACGGAGAACACGCCGATCGACGTCCGCGCCTCCATCGCCGAGCGGGCGCTGGGTCTCGGCCTGCCGGCGGAGCAGGTGAGCGTCTCCGCCCACTGCACCCGCTGCGGCGAGCCGGACTTCTTCTCCCACCGCGGCGGCTCCAAAGCGCGGCAGATGGGCGTCCTCGGCATCCGCGAGCTGTCGAGCTGACGCGGTAGCCGGGAGGGTGCGAGGTAGATAGAAAACGAGGAAGCGCGGAGAGCTCATCTCCGCGCCTCCGCGTATCTGCGTTCGAGCCCTCGTGCGGATCACCGCGACGCGGTCACAGGCGCAGGTCGAGCGCCATCAGGAGGTGGGGGTCGCGCTTCTCCCTGCGGTGGTGGACCTGGCCCTCCACGGCTTCGAGCACCGACACGTTCGTCCAGCTTCCTCCGACGAACGCGCCCACGTCCCCGCCACCCAGCCGGCCCACCGCGAACGCCAGGACCAGCTCGTCCAGCAGCCCGCCACGCGCCACGTTCACCCCGATGGCGGGACCGAACGAGGTGCGGCGGCTGGGCAGGCGCGGCGGAAAGAGGTTCAGGTAGCCCATCACGTACAGGTTGGGCTGAAGCTCGCGGCGCGACGTCACCCGCGTGCCCTCGTCCACCTCTGTGCGGCTCCCCATCCACGCCCCCGCGGCGATCCCGACGTCCCAGCGCGAACGGCCGTGGTTCTCGATGTTGGTGAACGCGCTCCTGACCCGCGGGGTCAGCGCGCGGCCGGAGTCGCCCTCCAGCGCCAGCTCGATGATCGCGTCCTCCGCCAGCTCGAACCTGCCCTGCGCGACGTACATCCGCCCCCCGATGGAATCCATGGAGAGCCGTCGCAGGACGATCGTCTGGCTGGTGTCCCGGAGCGTCGCCCCGCCCGCCGGCTCCACGTCGGACAGGAACCGTCCGGCGATGGCCCTGGCGATGCCGGTGAGCACGGGGTCGCGGCGGTAGTTCACCGAGCGGCGCGAGAACAGGAGCAGGCGCTCTTCCGCCTCGCCGGGACCGGCAACGGCGTCCGAGAACACGATCGCCCAGACGTACTTCTCACCGCGGAACTCCCGGCGCAGCTCGCGGCCCCGGGTCATGGCCTGGTGCACCAGGCCGTCCGAGTCGATGTAGACCACCCAGTCCACCAGGTGCTCGGCGCGGGAGCGGACGAAGTACGTCCGCAGGGCGCGCTCCCAGCAGTGTTGCCCGAGGTATGATCGCAGGGAATCCACCTCGGTGGCCGAGAGCCGGAACAGCTCGTACTGCATCAGCGAGTCGCCCCCGCTTTCGGGGAGCGGGGCCTGGTTGCACCGTTCGGGGGAGAACGCGTGGCGGTGCAGGGCGAGAGTGTCGGTCTGCCCCGCCGCGGGAGCGGCGCCGCAGGCCCACGCCGCCAGAACGAGAGCGAAGATGAAGATGCGCATGAAGATACCTCCATTCGGATGGGGAAAAGCGCTGGGCGGAGCACCTCCTGGGGTCTGGAGAGAGGGGTGACAGGGCAGGCGTTCGGGCTGTCGTGGCGGGACGCCCGTTCTACAGTGGGTTGAAACATCCTGTCCTGCAATCTTCACGGTCTGCTCGTGCCCCGCGCCCCGACATCCGCGAGCCGTTCAGCTGACGCCAGCGTGGCCGTGGGAATACAGAAAACGCGGAGGCGCGGAGAGATCATCTTCGCGCTTCCGCGTCTTCAGGCAACCTGCCGCTGGCCCCGACCGTATGGCTTGCGGACGGTTCTCAGGATCGCGCATCAGGTGGCGCGCGCGGCCTGTAATCGTGCGCTTCGGAGATCATCTGCCGATCCGCATCCCTCCTCAAAAAAATTCTCATGGCCCCCTGCCGCGCTTCCATCCCTCTCCCGTTCCGGATCGCCCCAGGGATCGTGCCTCGTCGACCAGCGCGCCATGCCTCCGCTCACTACGGCACTGGCCTCTCATCGTGAAACCGAGAGGAAACGGCACGAGAAAACTCCGCTGACTCCGTTGACTCCGTGCGAGGCCCATTCTTTTAGGGGATCCGCCGCCTCGTCCGTACCTTCACCCGTTCACCCGTTCACCCGTTCACCCGTTCACCCGTTCACCCGTTCACTCCCGCACTCCCGCACTCCCGCACTCCCGCACTCCCGCACTCCCGCACTCCCGCACTCCCGCACTCCCGAAGTTGCGCGCAGCCCCCGCCGAGCCTATATTCTATGCGTGTCCATGGCCTGCGAACGCCCCCGCGGCGAATTCGCGAGACTGAAGTGGGGTGCGGTTGGCCCCGCTTTTTTATTTGCCCAAACACACCTGGAGGGCCGCGGTGCACGACGAGTCCCTGGCGCGCGAAGTGGAGCAGCGCGTAGAGGAGCTGGGCTACGAGATGGTGGTGCTGGAGCAGGCGGGAAGCCGCGCACGCCCCATCCTTCGCCTGTACGTGGACCGCCCCGACAGCAAGCCCGGCGAGCCCGCCGTCTCCATCGACGACTGCACCACCATCAGCCGCGCGCTGGAGCCCTGGCTGGACGGGCGCGAGGGACTCTCCGACCGCTACGTGCTGGAAGTGTCGTCCCCCGGCGTGGAGCGCCCGCTGGTGCGGCCGCGCGACTGGGACCGCTTTGCCGGCGTGGAGGTGGCGGTAAAGGGACGGGGCGAGCTCGCGGGACGAGCCAAGCGGCTGGAAGGCACGCTGCTCGGTCTCCGGGGCGAGGAAGAAGGCGGACAGCGCGTGGCGCTGCGCCTGGGCGATGGTGAAGAAGTAGAGATTCCGCTGGCGGAAATCGACCGGGGCAACCTGGTCTACCGCTGGGAGCGCGGCGGGAAGGGCCGCTGAAGCATTCCCCGCGCGCTCACCTGACAGACCAAGGGAAAACGGCCAACATGAGCAACGCAACGCAGATCCTGGCGGCGTTCCGCGAGATGACGGCGAACAAGTCCATCTCGCGCGACGAGCTGCACGACCTGATCAAGGACGGCATTCTGGCGGCCCTGGCCAAGCGCTACGGCCCCAACGTCGAAGCCGAGATCGAGATCGACGAGGACACGGGAAAGATCGGCATCACCGTTCTGAAGGAAGTGGTGGCCGAGGTCGAGGACTCGTCGCGGCAGATCCTGCTGGAAGAGGCGCGCTGGGACGACCCCGAGTTCGAGGTGGGCGACATTCTCGAGGTGCCCGTGGAGTTCGCGCACTTTGGCCGCAACGCGGTAATGGCGGCCAAGCAGCGCATTCTGCAGCGCGTCCGCGAGGGTGAGCGCCAGAAGATCCGCGACGAGTACGAGCACCGGGTGGGCGAGCTGCTGAGCGGCGAGACGCAGCAGGTGGAGCGCGGCAAGCTGGTGCTGATGCTCAACCGCAGCCGCGACGCCGACGCCATCATCCCCTGGAAGGAGCAGAACCCGCGCGAGCGGTTCCGCCAGGGCGACCCGATCCGCGCCGTGCTCAAGAAGGTGGAAGAGACGCCCAAGGGCCCGCGCCTGATCCTGTCCCGTGCCGACCCGCTGTTCGTGGCCGCGCTGTTCAAGCTCGAGGTGCCGGAGATTCAGCAGGGGATCGTGGAGATCCGCGGCGCCGCGCGCGAAGTCGGCTTCCGCAGCAAGATCGCCGTGAGCAGCCGCGACGAGTCCATCGATCCGGTGGGCGCCTGCGTGGGGCTGAAGGGAAGCCGCGTCCGCGCGGTGGTGCAGGAGCTGGGCGGCGAGCGCATCGACATCGTCCCCTGGCACCCGGACCCGGAGATCTACGCCAAGCGCGCGCTGGCCCCGGCCCGTGTCGCGAAGGTGATCAGCAACTACGAGACGCGGACGATGACCGCCATCGTGGACGAGGACCAGCTTTCGCTGGCCATCGGCCGCAACGGGCAGAACGTCCGTCTCGCGTCGCAGCTCATCGGCTGGCAGCTGGACCTGTTCGGCAGCCGCGAGTGGCTGGAGCGCGGGGCCGAGGCGGCGCTGTTCGGCGGCGGGAGCGACGAGGGCGAGTACGACAACACCGACTTCTCCCTGCGCGACCTGGACCTGGCTCCGGCCACGCTGGCCGCGCTGGAGGCCGCCGGCTACAGCACCTTCTTCGACGTCATCGACATGGAGCGCGAGGACTTCCTGCGCATCCCCGGGCTGGGCGCCGACGAGGCGGACCGGCTGATGTCGGAGATCGAGCGGCTGACGGTGGAGGACGAGGAGGAAGAGGGCGCCGTGGCCGAAGCGGGGGGCGAGGAGCCGTCCGCGGAGGCCGACGGTGGCGGGGAAGGTGAGGCGGAGAGCGGTGGAGAAGCCGGTGCGGACTTGACTTCCGGGTCCGATTCGGAGAACTTGCCGGGTTCTGAATAGCCGCATGGAAGACGCGCCGAGGGACCCGTCCGGCGCGTCCGAGCGCGCGCTGCTGTCCCTGCTGGGGCTGGCGGCGCGCGCACGCGCCCTTGTAACGGGCACGGACATGGTGCGCGGCGCCGCGCGTGACGGAAAGGTGGCCGCGGCCGTCCTGGCGGCGGACGCCTCGCCCACGCAGGCCCGCAAGCTGGTCCCGCTGCTCGAGGCGCGCGGGATCCCTTTCGCCGTTTGCTCCAACCAGGCCGACCTGGGCGCCGCGCTGGGCAAGGGCCCCGTTTCGGCCGTCGGAATCATAGACCCGAGTTTTGCGAGGCGCTGCATGGAACTGGCCGCCCCGCCGACACTGCAGCAGGACCGTGGAGGAGGAGAGCCGTACTGATGCGAGTCTTTGAAGTCGCCAAGGAGCTGGACGTTCCGGCTGAGGCCTTGGTGCACCTCCTCCGGGAGATGGACGTGCCCGTGCGCAGCCACATGAGCGACCTGGCGGACGAACACGTGGCGCGCCTGCGCACCGTGGTCGAACGCGAGCGCCGCCACGGCCACGCCATCGCCGCGCCCCCCGCCGCCGCCGAAGACACGCCGGTGGGCGGGCGCCGCCGCCGCAAGCGCGAAGACCTTCCGCAGGCCGAGGAAGCCGCCGCCCCCGAGGCCGTGGCCGAAGCCCCCGCGCCCGCCGCCGCCGCGCCGGCCGAGGCGCCGGTGCAGCCCCGCGCCGAAGCCGACAGCACCGCCTCGCCCGCCGCCGACGCGGCGGACGCCATCGCGGCCGAAGCGGCCGAGGCCGCCGCCGAGCGCGGCGCCGACCTGGTCACCCGCGGCGGGCAGCCGCCGAAGGACGTGACCGTCATCGTCGACACGGCGGCCGCGCCGCCCGCGGAGGAGGCTCCGGCCCCCGCCGCGCCCGCGCCGGCGGCACCGCTGTCCGCGCGTCCCGTCTCCGCCCGTCCGCCGGCCCCGGCCGCGCCGGAAGCCCCGGCGGCGCCGGAGCGTCCCGCGCCCGCCGGACCCCGGCGCGAAGAGCTGCGTCCCGCGGCCTCTGCCCGGCCCTCGCCGGGCGGCGGTCCCGCCACCGGCGGCCCGACCCCCGTGCGTCCCGGCCAGCCCGGCGGCGCGCCTCCGCGTCCCGCGGGCCCCGGCGGACCGGGCGGCGACCGCCGTCCCTCGCCGCCGCCCTCGGTGCGTCCCGGCGGGCCTTCGGGTCCCCGCCCGGCGCGTCCCGAAGGACAGGGGCAGGGTGCCGGCACCGGCGCTCCGCCTCCGCCGGCGTTCGTGCCGCGCTCGGCGCGCAGCATGGCGCCGCCCATGCCCCCCGCGCGGACCCAGTCGTTCGGCGGCCGGCCGGGTGACACGGCCGGCACCACGCCCACCGGCGGCGGCAGCAATGCCACTGGCGGCGCGGCGGGCGCCAAGAAGAAGGACCGCAAGAAGGGGAAGAAGGGTCGCGGCACCGTCGACCAGACGGCGGTGGACGACAACTTCAAGAAGACGATGGCGGCCATGGAGTCGGGCGGCGGGCGCAAGAAGCGCCGCGGCCAGCGCGACCAGGGGCCGTCGCAGACGGAGCGCCGCGAGGAGGAGATCCGCAGCCGCCGCGCCGAAGAGGCGACGACGGTCCGCGTGAACGAGTTCCTTACCGTGGCGGAGCTGGCGGAGCTGATCGACGTGCCGGCGAACCAGATCATCGGGTCGGCGTTCAAGAACCTGGGATTGATGGTCACCATCAACCAGCGCCTGGACTTCGACCAGATCGAGCTGCTGCTGGACGAGTTCGGCTTCAAGGCGGTCCGCGAGGAGGAGTACGGGGCCGAGATGGAAGAGGCCGTCGAGGAGGATGCGGACGAGGACAAGCGGCCGCGCCCCCCCGTCGTCACGGTCATGGGCCACGTGGACCACGGCAAGACCTCGCTGCTGGACTACATCCGCAAGACCAACGTCATCGCGGGTGAGGCCGGCGGCATTACGCAGCACATCGGCGCGTACCACGTGCAGCTGCCCGACGGGCGCGCCATCAGCTTCCTGGACACCCCCGGCCACGCCGCCTTCACGGCCATGCGTGCCCGCGGCGCGGAAGTGACGGACGTCGTCATCCTCGTGGTCGCGGCGGACGACTCGGTGATGCCGCAGACCATCGAGGCCATCAGCCACGCCCGCAACGCCGGCGTGCCGCTGATCGTGGCGGTGAACAAGGTGGACATGCCGGACGCCAACCCCATGAAGGTCAAGCAGGACCTTCTGCAGCACGGGGTAGTGCTCGAGGACTTCGGCGGCGACGTGATGAGCGCCGAGGTCAGCGCCAAGAAGGGGCTCGGGATGGACGAGCTTCTGGAGAAGGTGCTCCTGCTCTCCGACATCCAGGAGCTCACCGCCAACCCCGACCGCGAGGCGGTGGGGACGGTGATCGAGGCGCAGCTGGACGTGGGCAAGGGCCCCGTGGCCACCGTGCTGGTGACCAACGGCACCCTGCGCGTGGGCGACCACGTGGTGTGCGGCATGTACAGCGGCCGCATCCGCGCCATGCTGGACGAGCGCAACCGGCCGGTCCCCTCGGCCGGCCCGGCGATCCCCGTGCAGATCCTGGGTCTGCAGGGCGTGCCCGGCGCGGGCGACCAGCTGATCGCCATGGAGGCGGACCGCGCGGCCGAGATCGCGCAGACCCGCCAGCGGCTGGAGCGCGAGAAGCGCATGCGCATCAAGAGCCGCGGCGTAAAGCTCACGGACCTGTCGCGGATGTTGGCCCGCGGCGAGCAGGCGCACCTGAACCTGGTCATCAAGGGCGACGTGGACGGCTCCGTGCAGGCGCTGTCCGACTCGCTGGAGCAGCTGTCCACGGCCGAGGTGCGGGTGCAGGTGGTCCACCGCGGCGTGGGCGCCATCAACGAGAGCGACGTGCTGCTGGCGAGCACCTCGGGCGCCATCGTCATCGGCTTCCACGTGCGCCCCACGGGCGAGGCGCGCAGCGTGGCCGAGCGCGAGGACGTGGACATCCGCCTGTACAACATCATCTACGAGGCGGTGGCCGAGGTCCGCGCGGCGATGGAGGGGCTGCTTACGCCCGAGGAGCGCGAGGTCATGCTGGGCACGGCGGAGGTCCGCCAGCTGTTCAAGGTGCCGCGCGTGGGGACGGTGGCCGGCTGCATGGTCACCAGCGGCGTGCTGGACCGGCGCGGCAAGATCCGCGTGGTCCGCGACGCGGTGCAGGTGTACGAGGGCGAGCTGGAGAGCCTCAAGCGCTTCAAGGACGACGCCCGCGAGGTCCGCGAGGGCTTCGAGTGCGGCCTGAACATCAAGAACTTCAACGACGTCAAGATCGGCGACGTCCTGGAGTGCTACCGGGTGGAGGAGATCGCCCGCACGCTGGCCGGCATTGCCGCCGAGCAGGAGCGTGCGGCGAACGCCTGATCCGGAGGCCGTTCGATGACGGTGGGACTGGTGGTGTGGGACCTCCAGATCCCCGGGTGCGCCTCCCTCAAGGAGAAGCGCTCGGTGGTGAAGGGGCTCAAGGACCGGCTGCACGCCCGGTTCAACGTTTCCGCGGCGGAGACGGGGCACCAGGACCTGCTGCAGCGGGCGGAGATGGCGGTGTGCGTGGTGTCGGAGGACCGCCGCCACGCGCAGTCCGTGCTCTCGTCGGCGGACCGCATGGTGGCCGAAGAGGGCAGGGCGCGCATCATCGATTCGTATACGACGTTCTACTGACGAACGGCGAGGGGACAGGGAACGGGGGACAGGTTACAGGGGACGGGTGGCAGCCGCCGCCGTTCCGCTGGACCGGTCTTCGCATCCTGTCCCCTCGCTTTTCTTTCTGATCCGGACCGGTGGTGGATCGGGATCGGCGGGGTGCCGCGGACGCGGAGTTGCCCCCTGTCCCCTGTCCCCTGTAACCTGTCCCCTGTTGTTCAAAGCTTTTCCGCCGCGCAGCCGGCCAGACGCACATGCCCAAGTTCCGACGCACCGACCGCATCAACGAGCAGCTCAAGCAGGAGATCTCCCTCATCGTCCGCGACGAGGTGCGGGATCCCCGCGTGGGGCTGGCCACCATCACCGCCGTGGTCACCTCGCCGGAGCTTGACCACGCGCGCGTGTACGTGACGTCGCTGGGCGACGAGACGGAGCGCGAGGAGATCATCGAAGGCCTGCGCAGCGCCGCGCCCTTCGTCCGCAAGCAGCTCAGCGGCCGCCTGCACATGCGCCGCGTCCCCGAGCTGCACTTCGAGGCCGACCGCGTCCTCGCCGAAGCGCTGCGCATCGAAGAGCTCCTTCGCCAGGCCCTCCCCCCCGAGCTGCGCAACCAGCCCCTCGACGCGGATGATCCCGTCGTCGCAGCCGATGTGGACGATGCGGATGACGGCGACGATGCGGATGACGCGGACGACGCCTCGGATCCGGCGGAGCGGGAGAAGGAGTGAGGGACGGTTTGGAGATGGGGCCGGAGCTTTGCCTCGGGCGGTTGATGCCGATTGCGGTGCCGGCCGGGTTTCGTGCCGTCCGCCCGCAGGAGCGAATGAATTCGCCGCGGGAAGGGCGCAAAGTCCGCCTGCGCGGACTCGGCGGCCCGGCCGTGTGCGGCGTTCCACGCACCTGCGCGTCCGCACCCGGACGCGCACCCGCTACTGTCATTTCGAAGGAGCGCACGCCCGCAACCTCAACCTTGCGGCGACGTCTGCGCGCGACTGAGAAATCTACTCTCGGCCCGCTCGTGGCCATTCGGAGCGCCCACCCGCCCGCGGCCACAGTCCGCGCAGGCGGACTTTGCGTTTTCCCAGCGGCGAATTCATTCGCTCCTGGAGGCGGACTCGGCCACCCTTCGTCGGATCCGCGCCTTAGTCTCGCGCCCGTCGCCGGCCGCAGGCGAGGACTGACGCACTCACGCACTGACGCACTCACGCACTCCCACGCGGGAGCCAGGTCGTGAGCGCGATGAACCCCGCCGCGCCGTACGGCATCCTCCCCGTCGACAAGCCCGTCGGCCCCACGTCGCACGACGCGGTGGCGGCGGTGCGCCGTGCGTTGAAGACGCGGGCGGTGGGGCATACGGGAACGCTGGATCCGTTCGCGTCCGGCCTCCTGCTCGTCTGCGTGGGCCCGGCCACGCGGCTGGCGGAGTACTTCGCGCCGCTGCCCAAGACCTACGTCGCCACCATGCGCCTGGGTACGGCGACGGACACGGACGATCACACGGGCGAGACGATCGCATCCTCGGACGCCTGGAGCGGCCTGACGCGCGAGCAGGTCGAGGCGGCGCTGGCGGCACAGGTGGGGACGATCCAGCAGCTGCCCCCGGCGTACTCGGCCAAGAAGGTGGATGGGGAGCGGATGTACGCCGTCGCGCGCCGTGGCGGCGAGGTGGAGCGCACGCCGGTGACGGTGACGATCTACGCCATCCGCGTGGTCTCCATCGACCTCCCCGACGTCGTCTTCGAGGTGGAGTGCGGGAGCGGGACGTACATCCGCGCCATCGCCCGCGACGCGGGGGAGGCACTGGGCGTGGGCGGGCACCTGCGCGAGCTGCGCCGCACCCGCATCGGCCCGCACGACGTCGCCCGCGCCGTGCCGATGGATCAACTGAACGACGAAGACCTGGTGCGCGCGGCGATGCTGGCACCCGCGGACGCCGTGTCGCACCTGCCGCGCGTGGTCGCGGATGAGCGCGGCGAGGCGGACCTGCGGCACGGGCGCGCGGTTCAGGCGCCGGACGGCTTCGCGGCGCAGGGCGCGGTGGCGATTGTCTCGACCTCCGGCGAGCTGCTGGCGGTGGGCGAGGTGTCGGATGGCACTGTGCGGCCGCGCAAGGTGTTCGCGGGGGCTGGATGATGCGCGCCGACGAGGTGGCCGCGTTCGCCATCGACCCCGCGCTGCCGCCGGCCCTGCCCCGCGACGGCCGCCCCGCGATCGTCACCGTGGGAACCTTCGACGGCGTGCACCGCGGGCATTGGGAAGTGCTGCAGGAGATTTGCCGCCGCGCCCGCGCCACCGGCGGCCGCAGCATCCTGGTCACCTTCCACCCCCACCCCCTGCGCGTCGTGCGCCCGGAGCACGCCCCGCCGCTGCTGACCACGCTCGCCGAAAAGCGCGAGGTGCTGGCGGAGTCGAGGCTGGAGTACGTGGTCTTCATCCCCTTCACCCGTACGCTGCAGCGCTATCCGGCCCGCCGGTTCGTGGAGGAGATCCTGCTGGGCCGCATCGGGATGAACGAGCTGGTGATCGGGTTCGACCACGGGTTCGGCAAGGACCGCGAGGGGAGCGTGGAGACGCTGCGGAAGATCGGGCGCGAGATGGACTTTGCGGTCGACGTGGTGGATGCGTTCCACGCGGAGGGCGAGCCGGTGTCGTCCAGCCGCATCCGCCGCCTGCTGAACGCGGGCGACGCGGCGGCTGCGGCGCGGCTGCTGGGGCGGCCGTACCGGCTGGAGGGCGTGGTGGTGCGGGGGGAGCAGAAGGGGCGCGAGCTGGGCTTTCCCACGGCCAACATCGAGGTGGGCGACCCGGAAAAGATGCTGCCGAAGGAAGGTGTCTACGCGGCGTACGGCCGCGTGCGCGGCGAGCGCATCCCCGGGCTGCTGCACCTGGGCCCGCGGCCTACCTTTCCCGGCTTTGCGCCCACCATCGAGCTGCACCTGCTGGACTGGAGCGGCGACATCTACGGCGACCACGTGCGCGTGGAAGTTGTCGACCGCATCCGCGACATCCACCCGTTCCCCAGCGTCGAGGCCCTGATCGACGCCATTCGCGGTGACGAGCGCGCCGGGCGGCGGATTCTGGGAATCGCGTAGCCTTGCCGGTAAGCAGGCTTATCTGCTGCTGGTTGGTGGCTGGTACTTCGGGTGGTACTCCACGTCGGGAAGCCCGTTGAAGTGGTCGTCCTGCGTCCAGAGCAGGGCGTTGAACTCGCGGGCGGTGGCGTAGATCACGCTGTCGGCGAGAGGGAGCTTGAGGCCGTTCCCCAGCTTTGCAGCCTTTAGTGCGAGCGCCGCGTCCAGATCCACGACCATTCCCTGCTGCATCATCGCCGTCGCCTGAAGAGCATCGCTCTCTCCACGCTCCCGCAGCACCCACCGGAAAACTTCGAGCACGCTGATCGTTGGTACAACGAGATAGTGGGTATCTTCAATCGCGGACGCGAATAGCTCCGCGTTGGGGCCGTTGGTCATGTACTCCAGCCAGCCGGACGTGTCGACCAGGTTGCGCACAGGCGCGGCGGCGGGTTGGATCACAGGCGGTCTGGATCGCGCTGGAAGTCCGTCGACATGCCGGCGAGAAATCCGCGCATCTCCTGCGGGTGCCGCAGAGGGATGAACTCGATGCGATTGTCGTAGGGAATCACCTGCACCTGCTGACCGGCCTTGAGGTTCAGCCGCTCGCGTACGGATCGCGGGATGACTACCTGGAACTTCGGTGAAATAGTCGCCTTCTCCATCGGGCACTCCTCGATGCGGGGTTCGTATTACGATAAGCTGATCGATCGAAGTTGTGCAAGTCTCTATGGACGTGGATACGCCTCGCGTGAGCGGAGCCGTCGTTCGCAGATGGATGCACAATGGATAACGCTGTCTCGGTCACCTTCCTCGGAGCGTGAAGAAGGGATTCATCCTATTCGTCCGTGTGTGAACCGCCGCTGGGTGTCCGTGCTCTCCCCCGCCCGCTGATCCACAGGGCCATCGCGGCGGCGCCCAGCAGGAGCCAGCCGGAGGTGCGGATCTCCGCGCGCACCACCAGCGGCTCGCGCGGATGGCCGTTGCGCGAGGGTGTGCGCCCGTCGCCCAACTGCGCGCGGACGCGCCGGAGCTCGGCTTCGAGGTCCGCGACGCGCTGCTCCCAACGGACCTCCGCGGGCACGCTCGCCGGGGAAGCGCCCGCTGCGGCGGCTGGCGGCGTGACAGCGGCGGGTTCG
>DASTVC010000067.1:0-3026 GCA_035759295.1 Longimicrobium sp.
CCCGCCTTGAGTGCGGCGAGGGTCGCCACGACCATCTCCGGTCCGCGCTCCAGGCACACGCCCACGCGCGTCCCCGCGGCCACGCCGGCGCGGCGCAGGTGGTGGGCAAGGCGGTTGGCGCGCTCGTCCAGCTCTGAGTACGTCATTCGCCCGCCGTCCCACGCGAGCGCCACGGTCTGCGGCGCGGCGGCGGCGGCGTGCGCGAAGAGCGCGTCCACCGTGGCGTGGGGGAGTTCGGGCGCGGCGCCTTCGCCCAGCGCGAGCAGGCGGGCGCGCTCGGCCTCGTCGAGCAGCGCCAGCCGCGAGAGCCGCACGTCCGCGTCCGCGGCGACCTGCTCCAGCACCCGCGCCAGGTGGCCGATCATCCGCTCGACCGTGCCGCGCTCGAAGAGGTCGGTACTGTAGTTCAATCCGCCGCGCAGGCCCCGAGGGGTCGCCGCGAGGGTCAGCGACAGGTCGAACTTGGCGATCTCCATCGCCGCACCGGCTCCGCTCACGCTCAGCCCCGGAAGAGCGCCTCTTCCGCCCTCGGCGTCCTGGAGCGTGAACATCACCTGGAACAGGGGGGAGTGGCTCAGGGAACGCTCCGGCTGCAGCTCGGCCACCAGCTTCTCGAACGGCACCTCCTGGTGCTCGTACGCGGCCAGCGTCGCCTCCCGCACCCGCCCCAGCACCTCGCGGAAGGACGGGTCTCCACCGAGATCGGTCCGCAGCACCAGCGTGTTGACGAAGAAGCCGATCAGCTCCTCCACTTCCCCACGCGTGCGCCCGGCAATGGGGCTGCCGACGACGATGTCCTCGCTCCCGGCGTACCTGCCCAGCAGCACCTGGAAGGCGCCCAGCAGCGTCATGTACAGCGTCGCGCCCTCGCTGCGGGCCAGCGCCTGGAGACGCTCCAGCAGCTCCACGGAGAGCTCCAGCGGGACCGACGCACCCCGGTATGTCTGCACCGGCGGACGCGGATGGTCGGTGGGCAGCTCCAGCAGCTCCGGCGCGCCGCCCAGGCGTTCCTTCCAGTACGCCAGCTGCCGATCCAGCACCTCGCCTTCCAGCTGCTCGCGCTGCCACACCGCGTAGTCCGCGTACTGCACCCGCAACTCGGGAAGCGGAGACTCACGCCCCTCGCGGTGCGCCTCGTACAGCGCCGACAGCTCTCGGAAGAGCACCCCCATGCTCCACCCGTCGCTGACGATGTGGTGCATCGACAGCAGCAGCACGTGCTCCTCGGCATCCAGCCGCAGCAGCGCCGCACGGAAGAGCGGGCCGGCCGAGAGGTCGAACGCCCGCCGCGCCTCCTCGCCGACGCGCTCCCTCACCGCCGCTTCGCGATCCGCGTCGCCGAGGTCCGACAGGTCCTCCACCGGGAGGGCGAATCCGCCGAAGGGTGCGATCACCTGCACCGGCGAGCCGCCCGCCTCGGCGAAGACCGTCCGCAGCGCCTCGTGGCGTCGCACGATCTCGCCCAAGCTCCGCTCCAGCGCCGCAACGTCCAGCGCACCACCCAGGCGCCAAGCCGCGGGGATGTTGTAGGCGGTGCTCCCCGGCTCCATCCGGTCGATGAACCAGAGCCGTTCCTGCGCGAACGACAGCGGCAGCGCACCCGTGCGCTCGGCCGGCACCACCGGCGGCAGCACCGGCGCCCCCGCGCGGCGCATCTCCTCCACGCGCACCGCCAGCTCCGCCACGGTGGGCCCCTCGAAGAGCGCCCGCAGCGGCAGCTCCACGGAGAACACCTCGCGGATGCGCGAAACCACCCGCGTGCCCAGCAGGGAGTGCCCGCCCGCCTCGAAGAAATTCGTCTCCACCCCGACCCGATCCAGGCGCAGCACCTCTGCCCAGATCCCCGCCAGCACCTCCTCCACCGGCGTCCGCGGCGCTACGTACGCTTCGTCCGCCGACGGCTGCTCCGGCGCAGGCAGCGCCTTGCGGTCCACCTTGCCGTTGGGCGTAAGCGGCAGCGCGTCCAGATACACGTACGCCGCGGGCACCATGTGCTCCGGCAGCCGCTCGCGCAGCCGCTCGCGCAGGTCGCGCGTGAGGGCCGACGGGGTGCTCCACCTGCGCGCCGGGGCAGTCTCCGCGGCCGGCTCCGCGGCGGCCGCCGCCGGCCGCACCGCGTAGAGGGTGTGCAGCCCGGTTCCCTCCAGCCCGTGCTCCTCCTCGGCCGCCACCGTAAAGCCGTGCCGCGCCAGCAGCTCCGTCACCCGCTCCAGGTCCTGCTCGTGGGCCTCCACCACCACCTGGGAGATCCGCTCCCAGTGCTCCTCTTCGATCCCGGCGAGCACGTCGTACTCGGCCCCCTCAACGTCCACCTTCAGCAGGTCGATCCGCTCCACCCCCTGCTCGCGGATCACCTGCGAGAGGGTGAGGATCTCGCAGGTCACCTGTTCGGTCTCGAGGCGCGCCTCCAGCATCTCCTCCAGCAGCGCCCCGTCCATCCCCTCGGCGCCGGGGTCCTGCTCGTTGAGGACGTAGGAGCGCACCACCGAGCGTGCTTCGTCCGCGTCCACCTGCCGCCCCGACAGCACCGACGCATGGGGGTAGAAGGTGAACGTCGCCTCGCCCGCCGTGCTCCCCACCCCGCAGTTGAACACCCGCGCGTCCAGGCCGTGGATGCGCGCGTTGGTCTCCAGCGCCTCGAACACGGGGGGGATGGGCTCGAACGCGTAGACCGTCACGTCCGGGCGCAGGGTGCCGGCGAAGAGGGTAAAGAGGCCGATGTTGGCGCCGACGTCGAAGACGCAGGCGCCGTCACCCAGCGCGACGCCGTGCCGCAGGTAGCTGCGATCCTCGAAGATCTCGCGGTACAGGAACCGGGTCTCAGCCGCGTTCAGGTGAACGATCCCCATCCCGTTGGGAAGCTCGTACGGGCGTGGCCCCGCCTCCGCCGGCTCCCGCTCCAGGCGCTGGATCTCCAGCACCCCCGCCGCGTGCGTCCGGTCGGGCACCAGGTACGCCACCAGCCGCGGGTCTCCGGAAACGTCCTCGCGCGCCAGCACCACCGACTCGCGCACGCCCGCATGGCC
>DASTVC010000068.1:0-3852 GCA_035759295.1 Longimicrobium sp.
AGCGGGCGCTGGTGGACTACCTGAAGGGGATGGACGGCCAGATCGCCAAGCCGTTCAGCGCGCGCTACATCGGGTCGCTGGTGGCGGACTTTCACCGCAACCTGCTCTACGGCGGCTTCTTCATGTACCCGGCGGACGTGAAGAACCGGAACGGCAAGCTGCGGCTGCTGTACGAGGCGGCGCCGCTGGCCATGATCGCCGAGCAGGCGGGCGGCTGCGCCTCCGACGGCACGCGGCGCATCAACGACATCGAGCCCGATTCGCTGCACCAGCGCACGCCGCTGTACATCGGCACCACGGAGTACGTGGAGCTGGCGGAGCGGTTCCTGGCCGGCGGCGGGGCCGCGGAGCCGGTGTCGGCCGAGGCGGTGGCGGCCGGGGTGTAGGTGAAGGTGTGATGGTGTGATGGTGTGACGGTGTGATGGAGGTCGGCTTCGTCCGGAGCGATTGAAATCGCGGCAACGAGGTCACGCTGTCCGCCTTCGCGGACAAAGATCGAGATGAGCATCGGCGCGCCCGCTCCCAGTTCGGGGCGGGCGCTTCCTCTATCCTCTCCGCAGATGCCCGAGCTTCCCGACGTCGAAGTCTATCTCGAAGCGCTAGAGCGGCGGATCGGCGGCCAGGTGCTGCAGGGGATTCGCCTGGCCAATCCGTTCGTGCTGCGGACGGTGCAGCCGCGGCCGGCGGAGTTCGCAGGGGCACGGGTGATCGGGGTGCGGCGGATGGGGAAGCGCATCGTGATCGAGCTCGATGAGGAGCGCTTCATCGTCATCCACCTGATGATCGCGGGGCGGTTCCGCTGGCTGCAGCCGGGCGCGAACGTGCCGGGAAAGATCGGGCTGGCGGCGTTCGACTTCGAGCACGGGACGCTGGCGCTCACCGAGGCGGGGAGCAAGCGGCGCGCATCCATCCACCTGCTGCGCGGGGCGGAATCGCTCGGCGCGTTCGATCGGGGCGGGCTGGAGGTGATGGATGCCACGCCGGAGGAGTTCCGCGCGGCGCTGCTCAAGGAGCGGCACACGGTCAAGCGGTCGCTTACGGATCCGCGGCTGTTCAGCGGCATCGGCAACGCGTACTCGGATGAGATCCTGCACGCCGCCAGGCTCTCTCCGCTCAAGCTGACGGACAAGCTGGACGATGACGAGCACGCGCGCCTCTACGCCGCCGCGCGCGATACGCTGCGCCTCTGGACCGAGCGGCTGCGGCACGAGGCGTCGGACGGCTTTCCAGAGAAGGTGAAGGCGTTCCACCCCGGCATGGCGGTGCACGGGCGATACGGCCAGCCGTGCCCTGTGTGCGGCGCGCCCGTGCAGCGCATTGTCTACGCGGAGAACGAGACCAACTACTGCGCCCGCTGCCAGACCGGCGGCAAGCGGCTGGCCGACCGCGCGATGTCGCGGCTGCTCAAGGAGGATTGGCCGAGGTCGATCGATGAGGTGGAGTAGCGGGAAAGGTCTACGCGCCTCGCGGAGGTCCCCGGGTTGAAACCCGGGGCTAGAAATGCCATAAGCCCGGTCTTCGCTCGTTCCTCGCGAAACCGGGCTTCACCTTCTCGGGTCGTCCGTGGCCGGCGCGCTTGGTGGACGGCGGCGGCGCGATTCGGAATCGCGCGGAGGTCCATCAACGACGCGGGTAGTTCGCATCCGCGAGCGGTTGAAGCCCCGCCGGGCGAGCTCCGCGAGCCCAGGGCGGGGCTTATGGCCGTCGTAGCCGCGGGTTTTAACCCGTGGTGGTGTCGGCCCACGGGGCTCATCCCCCGCGAGGCATGCCGAACTCGATCCCGACCGTCCCCTCACCTCATCCCGGCCGCGGGCGCACGCGCGCGGTGGCCTGGGCCTGGAGCGGGTCGTCGGGCCAGTAGTGTTTGGGGTAGCGGCCCTTGAGGTCCTTCTTGACCTCGAAGTAGCCCGTCTTCCAGAAGCTGGCGAGGTCGCGCGTTACCTGCACGGGACGGTGCGCGGGCGAGAGCAGGTGGATGGTGAGCGGCACACGGCCGCCCGCGACGCGCGGCGTCTCCGTCATCCCGAACAGCTCCTGCAGCCGCGCCGCCAGCACCGGCGCGTCCGGATCGGCGTAGTCGATGGGGATGCGCGAGCCGCTGGGCACCTCCAGATGCGACGGCGCCAGCGCATCCATCGCCGTCCGCCGCTCCCAGCCCAGCATCCCCAGCAGGATCTCGTGCAGGTCGATGCGCTGCACCCCGTCCAGGCGCGCCATCCCGTAGACATACGGACCCAGCCACTCCGCCAGTCCGCCCGCCAGCGCCGCATCCGACACGTCCGGCCACGACGGGTCGTGATGATGCAGGAACGCGATGCGCTCCCGCAGCTGCGCGGCGCCCTTGCTCCACCCCAGCGCGCCGATTCCCTCCGTCGCGATCCCCTCCAGCAGCGCGGCGGTGACGAGGTCCGGATCGGGGTTCGGCAGCATCCCCTCGCGCAGCACCAGCGCGCCCAGCCGCTCCCGCCGCCGCGCGCGTACCGCCTTCGCCTCCGCATCCCACACGACGGCTTCCTCGCGCTCGATCTGCTCCGCGAAGTGGCGCTCGACCTCCTCCTGCTCCACGGGCGCGGCGAGGTAGACGCGGCTCTCGCGGCCCTGTCCGTCCAGCTCCGCCGCGACCAGCCAGGGCGAGGACGCAAGCGGGTCGGATTCCGGCAGCGCGGCTCCTCTGCCGTTGCGCAGGAGGTAGCGGCCGGGCGTTCCCGCCCGCCGCTGGCCGATGCGGTCCGGGTACGCCAGCGCGAGCAGCAGCCCCGACGCGGACGGATCGCCGTCATCCCCGCGGATGCCGAGGCGGCGGCGCCACTCGCGCGATTCCGCCTGCACGCGGCGCAGCGCGCCCACGTCCGCGGGACCGCGCACGCGGCGGTTGGCGGCGAGATCGCGCAGCGCTTCCAGTCGCAGACGCAGGTCTGCGTCCGGCGGTGCGTCGCCGCGGCGGAAGACGTCGCGCTCGCCCAGCAGCGCAGCCAGGTCGCAGGCCAGCCCGCCGAGGCCGAGCTCCCGCCCGCGCAACAGCATGTGCGCCAGGCGCGGGTGCAGCGGCAGGTCCGCCATCCGCCGCCCGTGCGCAGTGACGGCGCCGGCGGCATCCAGCGCGCCGAGCTCGGACAACAGCTCGCGTGCCTGCGAAAAGGCGGCGGCGGGGGGCGGGTCCAGCCACGCCAGCTCCGTGGGATCGGCCACGCCCCACGCGGCCAGCTCCAGCGCCAGCGGGGCCAGGTCCGCGTCCAGGATCTCCGGCGTGCCGTGCGGAACCAGCCCCGCCTGCGCGTGCTCCGGCCACATCCGCCAGCAGACGCCCGGCGCCACGCGGCCCGCGCGTCCGCACCGCTGCTCCGACGAGGCGCGCGACACGGTTACCGTCTCCAGCCGCGTCATCCCCGTGCGCGGCGAGAAGCGGGGGACGCGCATCAGCCCGGAATCCACCACCACGCGCACGCCCTCGATGGTCAGGCTGGTCTCCGCGATGGACGTCGAGAGCACGACCTTACGGCGGCCGGGCGGGCTGGGGGCGATGGCCTCGTCCTGCGCCTGCTGCGGCAGGTTGCCGTACAGCGGCATCACCCGCACGTCGTTCGACAGGCCGCTGTCGCGCAGCATCTCCTCCACGCGGTGGATCTCGCCCGCGCCGGGGAGAAAGACGAGCACGTCGCCTTCGGATGATTCCACTGCGTGACGGACGACCCGCGCCACCGCCGGCTCTATCCGCCCCTCGATCCGGTTTGGCTGATAGCGGACATCCACCGGATAGCTGCGCCCCTGGCTGGTGACGATGGGCGCATCCCCCAGCAGCGCGGCGATGGGGGCGCCGTCGAGCGTGGCGCTCATCACCAGCACGCACAGGTC
>DASTVC010000069.1:0-12534 GCA_035759295.1 Longimicrobium sp.
CCCCGCATCCCCCCGCCCCTTCCCCTTTCCTCCTCCAATGCCGCTGCGAGGGGTCATGCATCGGCCCACTAGTCCCATTTTTCAAAATCCCGCTTCAAAAATTCGGGAAATCCCACCGGCCTGCCCATCGATAGGAGCGAGTAACCTGGCGAGCCCATCCGGCTCGCCCCTCCATCAACCGGTATGGTTTCCATGCGTTCACGCAGAAATTGGGTAGTGGTCCTGCTCCTGGCACTGGTGATTCCGACCGCGGCGGCCACGCAGCCTACGCACATGGGCTACCGCGTCTCCATCCCCGAAGGCGCCATCCACATGAAGCCGCTGAGAGGGGATACCTCCAGGGATTCCGTTTCTCTCATGTGGAACCACGGCCCGCGGCGGGTGAATCCCGACCTTCGCAAGGGGACGGTAGTGTCGCGCCCGGAGACCATTCTCGGCGGCGTAAAGATCACCTATCCGTATACGTTGACGGAAGACGACTCGGTCGATGTAGACACGGTCGCGCGCGCATTTCCCGGCCCGCGTGCAACCATCTACGTGGACGAGGAAAATTCCGCGCGGCTGCACGTGAACTTCTGGCTTCCCAAGGACAGCATCGCGAGGACGGACTCTCCGACCGTATACCTGAGTCCCGCCGACGTACGGGAGATCGACTACTACTACGACCTGAAGAACCGGCAGTCCCTGAGCTTTCGCTTTCACTCGAAGTCGTTCGGGGCGATGACGATCCCGCTGCAATACCGCTTCGGCTATCGTGCCGAGAACGGCCAGGAGATCGACCCCAGCTTCGGGACGGGCCTGACCGCCGCGGTATACGGCGGCTATACGTGGGGAAAAGTACGCTACACCTATCTGGAGCACGCGGAAAACGCGATCGAACAGGTAAGCTCCGTCACCGTCGGTGCGTTCCTGGGCGTTTCGACGGCCCAGGTGGACTCGTTGACCAGCCTGTCCGCCGCCGACCCCGTCGACGACGAGACCACCGTAGGGGTCGTATCCCCCGGGCTCACGGTGCTGTTCGGCTTCCGTGGACTGGAGCTGGGGCTCTTTGGTGGGATCGACTTCGCGGGAGGCAGCGCCGGCCGCAAGTGGGACTATGACCGGAGGCCGTGGATCGGCGCGGGGATCGGCTTCAACGTCTGGTCGCTGCTCGGAAAGTAAACGGGCAGCAGTCGCCGTGCGGTACGCTTTGCGGGTACCGCTGGAGATAGAACGCAGAAGCCCGGGCCGTCGACCACGGCCCGGGTTTCCGTTTGTGCACGCTCAGGGCGCGGCTGCCGTGGTGAGCGTGTAGGGACCGGTCTCGATCGCGAAGCTGTTCGCGGCGATGTAGTAGGTGCCCGGCGGCAGCGTCCGCACGATCTGCGCGTCGTTGCCGCCGCCGTCGTCATCGTCCTCCTCGATCACCTCGGCGTCGGACGAGAAGAGCACCAGGTACGCGTCGATCTGCGAAGAGCGCAGCGTGATGGTCACCTGCCGCGGGTTGGCCAGCGTAAAGCCGTAGTAGTCCACGTACGTGCCGTCCTGGAACGTGCAGTCGGTCGACGCCAGGATGCCGTTCACGGTGGTGCCGATGGTGTACGGCGTGACCGGGCAGAGCGAGACCACGTCGAAGGTCTGCGTGTCCTGCTCGCCCCCGATCTGGGCCGTGATGTCGACCGTCCCCGGCTGCAGGCCCGTAAGGAGGCCCGAGGCGCCGACCGTGGCGATGTTCTGGTCGCTGGACGTCCAGATCACGGGGCGGCCGGTGATGATGTCGCCGTTTTCGTCGTACGCGGTCGCCCGCAGTTGCAGCGTTCCGCCGACGACTACCTGGGAGTCGTCGGCCTCGATGATCACCGTGTCCACGGCCGGGGTGCTGGTGCCGCTTTCGCAGGCGGCGGCAGCAGCGGCAAGGAGCACAATGCCGAGCGTTCGTGTGAAGGTGCGAGTGTGCATGGAAAGCGCTTCGAGGGATCGAGGGTTTGAACGCCGGCGGGGTGCCCCCGGCCTCGCCGCGAGATCTGCGCCAGCGCGAGGCGGACAATGCACGGGGTTCGCGCCGCGCGGATGCGGGGCTGGCCTTCGCGCGTGCGGGACAGGGATTTGCGTACGATGCACCGTCGAGCGAACCACGCTCTCCCGCCGCGCCGCCCACTGGGCGCGTCAGGACGATTCCCTGTACGCGCGGGATGCTACGGCTTGAGCACCATCGACCTCGACGATTCTGCCACTGACGGCCCCTCCACCGCGCCGCCGGACGAGAGCGCGCCGCCGGCTTCAGAGGATCAGGCGGCGCTCAAGACCGTGGAGCGCGAGCGCGACCTGGCCGAGGCCAGCCGCGACCGCTTCTCGTTCCTGGCCGAGGCCAGCCGCTGCCTTTCCGACTCGCTGGACTACGAGTCCACGCTCACCACCGTGGCCGGGATGTCGCTGCCGTACCTGGACGCGTGGTGCATCGTGGACGTGCTGGAGGAGGGGGGCGGCATCCGGCGCATCGCCGTCGTCCATCCCGACCCCGACAAGCAGGAGGCCGCGCGCAAGCTGGCCGAGCGGTATCCGCCCCGCGCCGGCGACCTGATCGGCGCGCCGCGGGTGGTGCGCACGGGGCGGCCCGAGATGGTGTTCGACGTTCCCGACGCGGCGCTGGTGACCGCCGCGCACGACGCGGAGCACCTGGCGCTGCTGCGCAGGCTGGGGATCCGCTCGTACGTCATCGTCCCCATGGTGGCGCGGGGAAACGTGCTGGGGGCCATGACCTTCATCACCGCCGAGCAGGACCGGCGCTTTGGCGACATCGACGTGGTGATGGCGGAAGACCTGGCGCGCCGCGCGGCCATGGCGGTGGACAACGCGCGCCTGCACCGCGAGGCCGTCGAGGCGCGCGACGCCGCCGACGCCGCGCTCATCGACGTGGAGCACGCGCTGGAAGAGGCCACCACCGCCGAGGAGCACCTGCGCGACGCCCGCGACGCGGCCGAGGCGGCGCTGCGCACGCGCGACGAGTTCGTGAGCACCATGACGCACGAGGTGCAGACGCCGCTCAACGCCATCATCGGCTACCTGCAGCTGCTGGAGATGGACGTGAGCGGCGTGCTGGCCGACACCCAGCGCTCGTACGTGCAGCGCGCGCAGGAAAGCTCCACGCACCTGCTGCGGCTGGTGCGCGACGTCCTGGATTTTTCCAAGAGCGAGACCGCGCGGCTGGCGGTGGCGCACGAGGAAGTGAGCGCGGCCGAGACGGCGCGTGGCGCGCTGGCCCTGGTGCGTCCGCAGGCATCCGGCCGCCTGCTCACGCTGGTGGACGAGACGGAAGGCGCGTCGACGCTGCGCTACGTGGGCGACGAGTACCGCGTGCGGCAGATCCTGGTGAACCTGCTTTCCAACGCCATCAAGTTCACCCCCGCCGGCGGCCGCGTGACGCTGGAGTGCCGCGCCCAGCCGGACGAGGGAACCGGCGGGCGGGCGCTCTGCTTCATCGTCACCGACAGCGGCGAGGGGGTAAAGCCCGAGGACGCGGCCCGCATCTTCGAGCCGTTCGTGCAGGGGGCGGCGGGGTTGACGCGGCGGTACGGCGGCACGGGGCTGGGGCTGCCCATCAGCCGGCGGCTGGCGCGGCTGATGGGGGGCGACGTGACGCTGGAGCACTCCAGCGGTCCCGGCGCCACCTTCACGCTGCAGCTTCCCGCCGCGCCGTCCTCGTCCGCGCCCGCCGCGCCGCGCGTGATGGACGCGCGGAGCGCGGAGGGTCCGGAGAACGCGCGCGAGGAGATCCGCCGCGCCTCGGCCGGGCGCGGGCTCAAGACGGCGGGCGAGTCGCTGATGCGGCTGGTGGAGGAGACGGTGCACGAGTTCGTGCGGCGGGCGCGGGCGGACGCCGCACTGGGGTTCACGGACGAGATGAGCGACGTGGACGTGGCCGACCACCTGGGCACGCTGGTGATCGACGTGGCCAACTCGCTGACCGTGCTGGCCGGCAACGGGGGCGAGCCCAACGCGCTGCTTACGGACGGCAGCCGCATTCAGCGGCTGATCGGCGAGCTGCACGGCGCACAGCGCCAGCGGCTGGGGTGGAGCGAGGCGCAGCTGGACCGCGAGGTAAAGCTGGTGCGCGACGTCTGCCTCAAGGCGCTGGATGAGTCGCTGGGCGACGACGCCCACGCCCGCGAGGTGGCCGTCTCGGCGCTGGAGCGGCTGCTGGACGAGCGCGCGCGCGCCTGCGTCAGCGGCTTCCGCGGCTCCGTGGCGGCGGCCAGCTGAGGATTGCGGCGAAACGGCCCGGCCCGCACCACACCTGTCATTTCGAAGGAGGCGCCGCACGGAACCGTCTGCCGCCCACCGTTTTGGCGCCGACTGAGAAATTTACCCTCCGCCAGCTCGTAATCATTCGTCGAGCCGCCAATCCGCGGTCCTTGCAGGCGTCGGATGGCACGCGTACGATGGAAGGCGATTCAGCCAGGTGTTCGCTAACCCGTACGTGGAGGTCGTACCATGAAGAAGCTGAGGCTTTCCGTGGACGCCGTCACCGTGGAGTCGTTCGCCACGGAACCCGGCGGCGAGAGGGAGCGTGGCACGGTGATGGCGTTCGTCACCGCCGGCAGCCGCACCTGCCTGATCCCGTTCTGCGGGAGCGCGGACGGCGACTGAACACGTTCCGCGCGGGAATGATGATCTGCCGGGAGCGCGTGAGCGATGCGCCGCCAAGGTGAATGCGCGAGACGAAGGGCCAGCATCCGGGCGGGTGCCGGCCCTTCTGTATTGCGGAATCATCGGTGACGCGGGTGAAACTCGTCATCGTAGCGGCACGATCATCATCTTCCATCATTTTCGCGCGGCGTGGCATCAAACGCTCATCCTGACTCCGAGGACGGGCACACGCCGCGCGATCCCGGCGGCATTCCGCGGAGAGGCCGCACCCGGGGATCGGGATGCCCTGCCCCGCTGACACACCCGGCCACGCCCACGACGGCTGCCGGGCCTCCGCATCCACCCGTTTTCGATACGGCGACACGAATGGATTTCTTCTGCAAGCTGGTCGCGCCGCGGAACACGTTCTTCCAGGACATCACCCCCGAAGAGGGGGAGCTCATGCAGCGGCACGGCGTGTACTGGAGAGAGCTGATGGCGCGGGGCCGCGTGGTGACCTTCGGCGTGGTGGGCGATCCGAAGGGCGTGTACGGCATCGCTGTCGTGAGCTACGACAGCGAGGCGGAGGTGCGCGCGGCGACGGACGCGGACCCCGTCATCCAGGCCGGCGCGGGCTTCTCGTTCGAGATCCATCCCATGCCGTTCGGCGCCGTGCGCAGGTGATCGCGGCAAGGGAGAATGCGGCATTCGTGCCCGGCATGCGTCCGTGCGCCGGGGAAACGGTGGACCGCGGGGGAATTCCGTCCGGGCGGTCCGACAGTTGTGATCGCGCGACTCGCCATGCGCTTCACTGTGCGTACGCACGAGTGCCGGGCGTCGCCGCTCATCCGCCGGCATCCTCCCCCGCAGCAGCGAGGTCCCAACCATGTCGCAGCCCGTGATTTCCGGAGCAAACACCATTGTCGTGGTCCAGCAGAGCAAGAGCGTGGGCGTGGCGCTGCTTCTCACGTTCCTGTTCGGCCCCCTGGGAATGCTGTACTCCACGGTTGCCGGTGCGCTGGTCATGATCGTCGTCAGCATCGTGCTCGGCTTCTTTACGCTCGGGTTCAGCCTCCTGATCACCTGGCCCGCCTCGATGGTCTGGGGCGTGATGGCGGCCAGCGCCCACAACCAGAAGGTGCTCGGCGGCTACGGCCGCTGACCGTTCCCGTACCTCGCGCCGGTCTCCGGGACGGGCCAGAGAGAGCGCGAAACACCCTTGCCCGGCGCGGGGCTGCCCCCGCCGCCGGGCAACCCGCGTCCGGACGGAGCGGAACCACACGGGACGGGGAACGGGGGGATCTGGCGGGATGGCGCGGCGGGCGCAACCTTGTTCTGCCTGCGAACGGCTGGATTCGCCCCGTCACCTCCCCGCCCCACCGCATCCGAATGATCGACCTGTTCCACATCGACGACTTCCTGGATCCCGCCACGCGCGATGGCATCGTCGCGGAGCTGAAGGCGGCGGCGGGCGCGCCGGCTACCGTGCTGAGCGCCGACATGGCCGGCAGAGTGGACACGTCGCGCCGCACCACGCGCGTGGCCGTCTCGCCGGAGACGCGGGCCCTCGTCAAGCAGCGGCTGATGGATCGCAAAGGAGAGATCGAGGCGCACTTCGGCGTGGAAGTCACGGAGTGCGAGGACCCGCAGTTCCTGCGCTACGAGACGGGCGACTACTTCGTCCCGCACCAGGACGGAAACACGCCGATGGTGTGGGACGACTCGCGCTTCCGCCGCATCTCCGCCGTCATCTTCCTCAGCCAGAAGTCGGACGACGAGGCGCCGGATACGTACGGCGGCGGCGAACTGGTCTTCCACGGCCCGTACAGCGGCCCGCAGCTGCGCGTCCCCGCGCAGGCGGCGCCCGGAACGCTGGTCACCTTCCGCGCCGAGACCACGCACGAGGTGACGCCCGTGACGCACGGCGTGCGCTTTACCATCGCCACCTGGTTCCGCTGAACGCGCGCGTCGTCCATCATCACCCCCATCCGCTGCTCTGCCCCGTATGCCGAACACTCGCCATGCAATCCTCGCCCGCCGCGCCGCGCTGATGCTCTGCCTGGCCGCCGGCGCCTGCGCACCCGCATCCCCGGCGTCCGTATCGCCCGCATCCGCCCCGCCCGCGTCCGGATCGCATGCCTCCGCACCCGCGCCGGCGGACGATCCGCGCGCGATGCTGGAGCGCGCCATTGCGCAGGCGGGCGGCGCGGAGGCGCTGGGGCGGGCGCGGGCGCTGCTATGGGACGGCGAGGCCACGGTGCACGCGGGCGGGCGCACGGTGCACATCGCGGGGAGCTGGGGTGTGCAGCCGCCGGACACGGCCGTCGTGTCCACGTACGACGTGTCGCGCGGGCCGGAGAGCACGCGCGCGCTGATCGTGGCGGTGCCGCGGGGGTGGATTGCGCGCGACACGGCGGTCACGCGGATGCCGGACGCCATGTTCGCCAACGAGCGCGACGAGTTCTACCTGTACGACGTGATGCGGCTGGTGCCGCTGCGCGAGCCGCGGGTTACGCTCCACGCCATCCCGGCGGACTCTCTGGGCCAGGCGGGCTTTCGCGCGGAGCGGCCGGGGCGGCCGGTGGTGGAGCTGTACTTCGATCCGAGCGGGCGGCTGGCGCACCTTCGCACGCACGTGCAGGACCCCGGCGGCGCCGGCGGTCCCGCCGTGCAGCAGGACCTGTGGCTCAGCGGCACGCTGCAGGCCGGGAGCATCCGCTGGCCCGCCAGCATCCGCATCACCATGGCCGGCGCGCCGTACTTCGACCTCACCCTGCGCAACCTCCGCGTCCAGCCGCGCCTGGACGATCCGCGGCTCCGCGGGCCGTGAGGGAGCAGAGGCCGACGGCCGCGGCGATGAGGTGTGACCGTCGTCACCAGAATGTCGTGCATCCGCCGCAAGGGCGAATAAATTCGCTGCAACAACTACACGAAATCCGCCTTCGCGGATTGGCGGCGCCGGTGTTTGGGCCAGTGCGGTGCGCGCCCAAGCGTCCGGCGGACACGGCGGCCCGGCGACGTGCGGCGTCCGACGCACCTGGGTGTCCGCAGCCGGGATGGCGTGAGAGGCCTGCCCACGCGAGCAGGTGAAGCCCCGCACGGACGCGCCAGCGGCCGGGCGGGGCTTATCGCTGTCCCAGCAGCGGGTTTACCCGCTCACGCGACCCGCTTATGCGACACCCGCTCACGCGATCCACTGAGGGCCGTGCGGTTCCGCGCTGGTGATCCGCCGATTATCATGTCCACCGCGCCGCGCCCGATCCATCCGGGCCGGGCGCGGTCCCGTTCAGGCGGGCATCGCCTGTGATCGAACCTCGTCAGCCAGGAAGATCCGTCCATGTCCATCGCCGAGATGCTGCTTCCCGAGTGGGACGTCGAGATGGCCACCACCCGCCGCGTGCTGGAGCGCGTACCCAGCGACAAGGGCGAGTGGAAGCCGCACCCCAAGTCGTTCCCCATGGCGCACCTGGCCCAGCTGGTGTCGCGTATGCCCAGCTGGGCGACGATGATGATGAACACGGAGGAGCTGGACATCGCGCCCAAGGAAGGCGGCGGTCCGGGGTATTCGATCGAGACCACCGAGACGCTGCTGGCGGAGTTCGACCGGAACGCGGCGGAGGGGCGCGCCGCCCTCGCCGCCACCAGCGACGCGCAGTTCGGCGAGACGTGGACCATGAAGGCGCGCGGCGAGGCCGTCCAGAGCAACACCCGCTACCACATGCTGCGTACGGGGATGCTGAACCACCTGGTCCACCACCGCGCCCAGCTGGGCGTCTACCTGCGCCTGGTGGAGCTGCCGGTCCCCTCGATGTACGGCCCCACCGCGGACGAGCGCTTCTGAAGGTCTGACGACGAGGATCCGGCGCCGGTGGTACGCTCCCTGCCCCGCCGCGGGGATAAACACCCAGCGGAGGGGACGGGATGGCGCGGAGATGGCCGGAGGTGCTGTGGATCGTGCGGCACGGGCAGAGCGCGGGGAACCTTGCGTCCGACGCGGCGCACGAAGCGGGGCTGGCGATGATCGACATCGACCAGCGCGACGTGGACGTGCCGCTCAGCCCGCTGGGCGAGGAGCAGGCCGCCGCACTGGGCCGCTGGTTCGCCGCGCTGCCGGCGGGCGAGCGGCCCACCGTCGTCCTTTCCTCCCCCTACCTGCGCGCGCTGCGCACCGCGGAGCTCATCCGCGCCGCAGGCGGGCTCGCGGAGGAGGGGATCGACATCGAGGCGGACGAGCGGCTGCGGGAGAAGGAGTTCGGCATCCTGGACCGCCTTACCCGCCACGGCGTGGCCGAGCGCTTTCCCGAGCAGGCGGAGTTCCGGCGGCTGCTGGGCAAGTTCTACCATCGCCCGCCCGGCGGCGAAAGCTGGTGCGACGTGATCCTGCGGCTGCGCAGCGCGCTGGACACCATCTCGCTGCACCACGCCAACGACCGCGTCCTCATCGTCTGCCACCAGGTGGTCGTGCTCTGCCTGCGTTACCTGCTGGAGTGCATGACGGAAGAGCAGATCCTGGCCATCGATACGGCGGAAGAGGTGGCCAACTGCTCGGTGACCTCGTACGTCTTCAACCCGCGGCGGGGCTCGCAGGGCAAGATGGAGCTGGACCGGTACAACTTCGTGGCGCCGCTGGAGCAGGCGGGCGCGCCGGTCACCTCCAAGCCCGACAAGCCGGCCGGGGTCAAGTGAGGCGTCCGCCGCAACTTACCCCCGCGCGCATCCGCGACCTGCCCCTTCCCGCGCTGGACGATTCCGCCGACAAGGAGGCGCGCGGCCGCGTGCTTGTGGTCGGCGGATGCGCGGAGAACCCCGGCGGGCTCCTCCTGGCGGCCACGGCGGCGCTGCGGGCGGGCGCCGGCAAGCTGCAGCTGGCCACGGCGGATTCCGTCGCCCCCGCGGTGGCGGTCGCCGTCCCCGAGGCGCGCGTGTTCGCCCTCGCCGGCTCCGGGACGGAGGGGATCGACCCGCGGGCGGCGAAGCGGATCGCGGAGCTGGGCGACCTGGTGGACGCGCTGCTCATCGGCCCCGGACTGGTGGATGAGGACGCGGCCGCGCGGCTCACCCGCGGCGTGCTGAAGCGCATCCGCACCCCCGCGGTGGTGCTGGATGCCGGCGGCCTGGCCGCGCTCCGCATCGAGCCGCGCTCGCTGGCGCACCTGGATGGCCGCGCCGTGCTCACCCCGCACGCGGGCGAGATGGCGCAGCTGCTGGGGATGGCGCGCGACGAGGTGGAGGCGGACCCCGACTCCGCCGCCCGGCGCGCGGCGTCGACCTTCGGCGCGACGGTGGCGCTCAAGGGCGCGGAAACGGTGATCGCCGCGCCGGACGGGGGCATCTTTCGCTACACGCGCGGCGGCGCCGGGCTGGGCACCTCCGGCTCCGGCGACGTGCTGGCGGGAATCATCGCGGGGCTGCTGGCGCGCGGGGCGGACCCGTTGCGCGCGGCAGCGTGGGGGGTGTTCCTGCACGGCGAGGCCGGCAACGCACTCGATCGCCGCCACGGCGCCGTGGGCCTGCTGGCCCGCGAGATCGCCGGCGAGGTGCCGCGCATCCTCCACCGCACCCAGTCCGCCTCCACACCTGCCGATTGATGGAGATCACCCGGACCTTCTACGCCACGGACCGCGACGACTGGCGCGCGTGGCTGGCGGCGAACCATCGCACGGAGAAGGAGATCTGGCTGGTCTACCCGAAAAAGCACTCCGGCAAGCCGCGCATCCCCTACAACGACGCGGTGGAAGAGGCGCTCTGCTTCGGGTGGATCGACAGCACGCAGAAGACGCTGGATGAGGACCACACCGCCCAGCGCTACAGCCCGCGGCGGCCCGGCATTCCGTACTCGCAGCCCAACCAGGAGCGGCTGCGCAGGATGATCGCCCAGGGCAAGGTGCTCCCCGAGGTGCGCGAGAGCATCGGCGACCTGCTGGAGCGGCCCTTCGCGATGCCGCCCGACATCCTCCAGGCGCTGCAGGCGGACGAGCAGGCGTGGAGCCACCTGCGGCGCTGGTCGGAGTCGTACCTGCGCATCCGCGTCGCCTTCGTCGACGCCGCCCGCGACGATCCCGCCGAGTTTCAGAAGCGACTGGCGAACCTGATCGGCAAGTCCAGCCAGGGCAAGCAGTACGGCTTCGGCGTGGAATCGTACTACTGACCGGAGCCGGGATCGCGGCTGACCCGCCGCGAGTCGCGTGTCACGCTGCGCGACAAGCCGCACGACACGGAAACCGCCGCCACCCAGCCGGGATGGCGGCGGTTTTCGCGCGCCTGCTGGGCGAATGGAGATGGATCGAGCCGGGAAGAGGGTGGAATGGACATGGGCGAGCGATTTGCAGCGGTCGGCGCGCGGTTGTGACCGGCAGGCTGCCTCCGTTCACCCGTTCCGGGCTGGTCAGATGATCATCATCCACCGAATCCGCTCCGCTGTCTGGCTCGCGGCGGCCTTCGCCGTGGCGGCGTGCGGCGCGCCCGCGCGGCTCCCCGTCTCCGCCGGCATGGGCCCCAGCCCGCAGCTGCCGCCGCCCAGCACCTCGCTGATCCCCGTGGTGCAGATCGCGCCGGCGACGGGGTGGCCGGTGGGGCGGACGCCGGCGGCCGCGGCGGGGACGCGCGTGGCGGCGTTCGCGGCGGGGCTGGACCATCCGCGCTGGCTGTACGTGCTCCCCAACGGCGACGTGCTGGTCGCGGAGACCAACGCGCCGCCCAGCCCCGACGCCAATCCCGGCATCCGCGGCTGGTTCTTCAAGCGGTTCCAGAAGCGCGCGGGCGCCGCCGTCCCCAGCGCCAACCGCATCACCCTGCTGCGCGACACCGACGGCGACGGCACGGCGGACGTGCGGACGCCGTTCCTGGAGAACCTGCACTCGCCCTTCGGCATGGCGCTCGTCGGCAACGTGCTGTACGTGGCCAACAGCGATGCGCTGGTGCGCTTTCCCTACACCGCCGGCGAGACGCGCATCACCGCCGCGCCGGCCACGGTCACGGCGCTGCCCGCGGGGCGCATCAACTACCATTGGACCAAGAACGTGGTCGCGTCGGCGGATGGATCGAAGCTGTACGTCTCCGTGGGATCCAACAGCAACGTGGGCGGGCGGGGGATGAACAACGAGGTGGAGCGCGCCGCCATCTGGGAGGTGGACCCGCACACCGGCACGCACCGCCTGTTCGCCAGCGGCCTGCGCAACCCGGTGGGGATGGCGTGGGAGCCGGAGACAGGCGTGCTGTGGACGTCGGTGAACGAGCGTGACGAGCTGGGGAGCGACCTGGTTCCGGACTACATGACGTCCGTGCGCGACGGCGGCTTCTACGGCTGGCCGTACAGCTACTACGGGCAGAACGTGGACCGGCGCGTCCGCCCCCAGCGGCCGGACCTGGTCGCCACCGCCATCGTCCCCGACTACGCGCTGGGGCCGCACACCGGCTCGCTGGGGCTGGCGTCGTCGCGCGGGACCACGCTGCCGGCGATGTACCGCAACGGGATGTTCGTGGGCCAGCACGGCTCGTGGAACCGCAAGCCTCGCAGCGGCTACCGCGTGATCTTCGTCCCCTTTGCCGCCGGCCGCCCCTCCGGCGACGCGGTGGAGGTGCTGACGGGCTTTCTGAACGACGAGGGCGAGGCGATGGGCCGTCCCGTCGGCGTCGCGCTGGACCGCACGGGCGCGCTGCTGGTGGCCGACGACGTGGGGAACGTGATCTGGCGCGTGACCGCCGCGCCCGGCGGCGGCTGACGGCGGGCCCTCACCCCCGACCGGCCTTTTGCTCGTTCCTCGCAACGGCGGTCGACCCCTCCCCCAAACTGCGGGGGAGGGGTGGAGTTTCCTCAGCATTCACGCATTCGAACAACCCCTCCCCCGGCAGTTTGGGGGAGGGGTCGACCGCCGTTGCGAGGAACGAGCAAAAGGCCGGTCGGGGGTGAGGGCCCGCCGTCAGCCGCCG
>DASTVC010000070.1:0-5480 GCA_035759295.1 Longimicrobium sp.
TCGATCCCGCTTCGAGAAGCCCTGGACGTGTAGACTGTCGAAGCGCGTCACCTCTCCCCCAGGCTGGTATGGGGGAGAGGCCGGGAGAGGGGGGCGCCCGGGGGGTGCAGTGCGATGCCCTTCGTCGAGGGCTCCGCTCCAACCTCGCTGCGCCCGCGATTGTAACGGCCCACGGTGTGCTTTCCATCGGGATGACGACAACCGTGTGATGATGACGACGATGAGGAGGAGGCGATGAAGCTGCTGGTGATCCGCCACGGGGTGGCCGAGGACCGCGACAGTTTTGCGGCCAGCGGGCAGCCCGACACCATGCGTCCGCTGACGGACGACGGCCGCAAGCGGATGCGCGCCGCCGCAAAGGGCCTGCACCGCGTGGTGCCCAAGCTCACCCTGCTGGCCAGCTCGCGCCTGGTGCGCGCCGCGCAGACGGCGGAGATCGTCGCCAAGGCGTACGGCGGAATGGACGTGGTCACGCTCGAGGAGCTTTCGCCGGAGCGTCGGCCCGACGAGCTGCTGGGGTGGCTGCGCTCGCACCAGCTGGGCGACACGGTCGCCGTCATTGGCCACGAGCCGCACCTGGGCTTTCTGATCGGCTGGCTGCTTACGGGGCGCAACGACTCGTTCGTGGAGATGAAGAAGGGGGGCGCCGTGCTGCTGGAGTTCGACGATCCGCCCAGCGGCGGCAACGCGGTGCTGGCGTGGAGCATTCCGCCGCGGCAGCTGCGCTGGCTGGGCGAGGGCGCGTGAGCCTGCTGGAGCTGGGCGCCCGCCGCGCCGCGCGCTATCTGGCCCTCCGTTTTCTGGACGAGGCGCAGGCCGCGCGCGTGCGCCTGGACGACGCCGGCGACGCCGAGGCGCTCCACGACTTTCGTGTGGGGCTGCGCCGGCTGCGCAGCACCGTCCGCGCGTACGCCGATCAGCTGGACGAGGCCATCGGCGGCAAGGACCGCGCGCGGCTCAAGGCCCTCGCCGCCGCCACAGGCGCCAGCCGCGACGGCGAGGTGATGATCGCGTGGATGGAGACCCACGGAGAGCACCTTTCCGACGCGGAAAAGCCCGGACTGAACTGGCTGCTGGACCGCCTGCGCGCGCGGCAAGAGAAGCTCGACCGCAGGCTGCGCGACGAGGTGGCGCACGACTTCGGGCGCGAGCGCAAGCGGCTGGGGCGGCGCCTGTCGACGTACGAGGCCCACGTTTCCGCGGCCGACCCGCGCGAGGCGCCGCGGATGGCGGGCGTGGTGGCGGACCTCATCGTGGCGCACGTGGCCGAGCTGCGGCGCAAGCTGGATGCGCCCGGCTCCATCGCCCAGCAGGAGGCGCTGCACGAGGCCCGCATCTCCGCCAAGCGCCTGCGCTACCTGCTGGAGCCGTTCACGGACGAGTTCCCGGAAGCCGCGTGGGCCGTAAAGCGGCTCAAGAAGATGCAGGACACGCTGGGCGAGATGCACGACGCCCACGTGGCCGGCGTGCTCCTTTCCGCCGAGCGCGGGGCGGTGGAGGCGATGGACCCGCGCCCGGATCCCGACCCCCTCCCCGGCCTGCACGCGCTGGCCGCGCTGGCGCACCGGGAGATGGAGCGGCTGTACGCGGAGGCGTGCGTAAGCTGGCTGGCCGGGCGTGCTTCGGAGTTGCTGGCGCGCGTGGAGGCGCTCGCCGAAGAGATGCGGGGCGGCGGCACCGCGGACCAGGAGATCGAGCGCAAGTACCTGCTGCGCGGAATGCCGGTGCTGCCGCAGGGCACCGTGCGCACGGAGATCGTGCAGGGCTGGCTGGCCGGTGAGCGCCTGCAGGAGCGCGTTCGCCGCGTGCGCCGCCGCGGCGAGCCGCCGAAGTACTATCGCACGGTAAAGCTGGGCTCCGGCGTCCGCCGCACGGAGATCGAGGAAGAGACCGATCAGTCCACCTTCCGCCGCCTCTGGTCGCTGACCAAGGGCCGCCGCATCCGCAAGCTGCGCTTCAAGGTCCCCGATGGCGGCCTGGTGTGGGAGATCGACCGCTTCTACGGCCGCCGCCTGGTGCTGGCCGAGATCGAGCTTCCCTCCGAGGACTACGACGTGCAGATCCCCGCGTGGCTGCTGGACTTCATCGAGCGCGACGTGACCGGCGAGGACGAGTACGTGAACATCAACCTGGCGCGCTGACCCGTTTTCGTCGACGGGAAGCGTTGGCCTGTGCGTGCTGCCAGCCGCCCCAAACGTTGACTTCCTGAGGGAGGCGCCGCGCCGCAACCGGCATCTACGATGCAGCCTGGCGCCGACCGAAGGACCTTGCCGGCATCACGGCGTGGCTCACGACGGAGTGCGGACCCGCCCACGCGAGCAGGTGAAGCTCGCTTTCGCCGGGGCGTTGCGGACGCGCGCGAGAGCGTGTCATTCCGAGGCCCGGCCACACTGCCCTTTCCGTCACGCCAATCGTTGCAGGGCCGAGGAATCTACCGTCGGTCACCTGGAGGGTGGACGCGGCAGCCCGCGCGGATTCCGCGGTCACTCTGCGGCCCGACAGAGGAGCGTGGGGACGCCGCGGGTTCCCGGCGGTTCGGCGGGCCACGAGCATCCGACGGTAGATTTCTCAGTCGGCGCCAGAGTCTGGAGTGAAGGACGGGATCGTACGGCGCCTCCTTCGAAATGACAGGACGCCGCGTTCGGCGAAGGCGCGGACGAGTGCGGTGGCTGAAGGGGGGGCACCGAGGAGGCCGGGAGGAGGTCCTTCGGTCGCGCGCAAGCGGTTGTGTCGCTTCAGGTTCTGTGTGGCGCTCCCTCAGGAAGTCAACGTCGGGGTGAAAGGGTTTCACGGCCTCCGCTTTTACCTCTCGCGCAGGCGGACCTGGGTGATCTCCTCGACGGCGCGCATGACGGCGTGGAAGCCGGCGACGTCGCGCGGGGATACGCGGGAGCGGATGGCGTCCTCCAGCTCCAGCAGCATGCGGTTGGACTGCTCCGCCCGGGCATGGCCTTCGTCTGTGATGTGGATGAGGAAGGAGCGGCGGTCGGTGGGGTTCATCTCCCGGCGGATCAGGCCGTCCTTCTCCAGGCGGTCCAGGATGCTGGTGAAGGTGGACTGCTTGATGCCGAACACCCGCACCAGCTCGCCAATGGCCGCGGGCGCGTAGCTGTGCAGGTAGGTGAGCAGATGCCCCTCTACCGGCGTGAGCCCCGCCTCTCCGGGCGGCGGCTCCAGGTACACGGAAAGCTGGCGCGACGCCTTGTGCAGCGGGGAGAGGAATTCCAGGGCCATGGCCGTTTCTTCGAATGAGATGCTACGATTTCGGAAGATACGACGCATCCGCCGCGTGCCGCCACAGTCTTGACGAGATGGATCTGACGATGCACTATATGGAAATCGAATAGTACGAAATCGTATCAAAACAACGCGAGGAAACGCCCATGAGCACCGCTGAGCCGGCAACCCTGAGCGAGATCCAGATCTTTCAGCAGCAGGCGGGGATGGCGCACAAGGTGTTGCGCGTGAATACCGACGGGCTTAGCCAGGAGGACAGCCTGGTGCAGCCGCAGCCCGCGGGCAACTGCCTGAACTTCGTGGTGGGCCACGTGGTGAACGTGTATGACCAGGCGCTGCCGATCCTGGGCCAGGAGCCGGTGCTGGGCGCGGAAGCCACCGCGCGGTACAAGCGCGGCTCCCCGCCCATCGCCGATCCGGCCGAGGCCATGCAGCTCAGCGACCTTCTGGCCGCGTGGGACACGCAGACCGAGCGGTTCCAGGCCGGATGCGCCGCCCTGACGCCCGAGGTGCTGGAGCGCCCCATGCCCGGCCCCAACAGCGGCGGCGAATTGACCGAGACCGTCCGGTCGCTTCTGGCTACGATCCTCTTCCACCAGACGTACCACGCCGGCCAGGCGGGCCTGCTTCGCCGGATCGCCGGAAAGCCGGGCGCGATTCCCTGAAAAGCGATCACGCGGAGGCGCGGAGGAACGGACGAGCCGCGGAGGACTTCTCCGCGGCTCATCTGTTTTCTCCGCGCCTCCGCGTGATCGATCTTTTGCCGTGGTACGGAACCCGCGCCGGGCGCCACGGTAGCACGCCGCGGCTCCATCATCCGCGAAATCCACATCCCCGGAAATCCGTTGTCCATGCGTATCCTGCGCGCCCTTCTCCCCGTCCTGGCGCTCGCCGCGTGCGCGCCCGGCGCACCCGCACCTGCGCCGTCCAGCGATCCCACGTGGGCCACTGAAACGGCACCCGTCAGCACGGCCCTTCTCACTCCCGTCGGCGACACGGCGGTCATCCGCGGCGTGCTGCCCAACGGGCTTACCTACTACGTGCGCCGCAACGCCGAGCCCCGTGCCCGCGCCGAGCTGCGCCTGGTGGTGAACGCCGGCTCCGTGCTCGAAGACCAGGACCAGCGCGGGCTTGCGCACTTCCTCGAACACATGGCGTTCAACGGCACGCGCCGCTTCGAGAAGCACCAGATCGTCGATTACCTGGAGCGCGTGGGGATGCGGTTCGGGCCCGACATCAACGCCTACACCAGCTTCGACGAGACCGTGTACATGCTGCAGCTGCCCACCGACAGCGCGGGCGTGCTGGACACGGGGCTGCAGATTCTGCGCGACTGGGCCGACGGCATCTCCATGGACCCGGACGAGATCGAAAAGGAGCGCGGGGTGGTGATCGAGGAGTGGCGCCGCTCGCGGGGCGCGGGGGCCCGCATCAGCGACCGGCAGTTCCCCTTTCTGTTCGCCGGATCCAAGTACGCCGAGCGCCTGCCCATCGGCGACCTGGAGACGCTGCGGACCTTCGCGCCCGAGACGCTGCGGCGGTTCTACCAGGCGTGGTATCGCCCTGAGCTGATGGCCATCGTGGCGGTGGGCGAGTTCGATCCGCGCGACGTGGAGGCGCGCATCCGCCAGGAGTTCGGCGGGATGGCGGCGAAGCAGGGCCCGGCGCGGCCGGAGATCACCGTGCCCTTCCCCGACAGCACGCGCTACATGGTGACGGTGGATCCCGAGGTGCCGCGGACGACCGTCAACATCAACTGGATGATGCCGGCGCACCCCGACACCACGCCGGAGGAGATTCGCCGCGGGATCGTGGACGGGATGTACTCCGGGCTGCTGGGCGACCGGCTGCAGGACATCACCCTCAAGCCCGACGCGCCGTTCATCGACGTGGGCACCTATCAGGGCGGCTCCCTGCGGCCGGTGGAGACGTTCGCGCTGAACGCCGCGGTGGCGGAGGGCGAGGCGGAGCACGGGCTGGGGGCACTGGTGGCGGAGCTGGAGCGCGCGGCACAGCACGGGTTCACCGCGGCGGAGCTGGAGCGGGAGCGGACGGAGCTGGTGCGCATGTGGGAACAGATCTACGCGGAGCGGGGAAAAACGCCCAGCGCCGCGTACGCGGGCACCTACGCCGACCACTTTCTCCGCCGCGGCCCGCTGCGCACCATGGAGGACGAGTACGCGGCCAACCTGGCCATCATCCCCACCGTCACGCTGGACGAGGTGAACGCCGCCGCCCGCCGC
>DASTVC010000071.1:0-5557 GCA_035759295.1 Longimicrobium sp.
GCCCGGATCTCAGCCGTACGTGGGGCAGGGGAGATCCTTCGGTCGCGCACAAGCGATTGTGTTGCTTCAAGTTATACGCGGCGCTCCCTCAGGAAATCAAGCCCCCGGTGAAGGGCCTGCAACACCCTCCAGGATGATTCACGGCGCGCTCGGTTGCAGCTCTATCTCACCACGTGCGCCCACACGGCGCGCGAGACGTCGCGGCCGGCGCGCTGGGCGGCGTCGCCGTCCGCGAAGCCGCGGGTGAGGACGACGAGGATGTAGGGGGCGCGGCCGGGCGGGTAGACGATGGCGGCGTCGTGGTTGATGCGGGTGATGCTGCCGGTCTTGTTCGCCACGCGCGTCCCCCCCGGCAGCCCCGCCGGGATCATCTCCGTGAACTCCTGCCGCGACAGGATGGCCTGCATCTCCCGCGCGGCGGGCTCGCCGACGACGGTGGGGTCCTGCACGGCGCGCATCACCCGCATCAGCGCGTACGCCGTGGTCGTGTTGTTCATCCCCGCGTCGTACGCGGCCTGGTCCTCCACGCCGCGCAGCACGTGCATGTCGCGCGCGCCGATGCGCTCCATGGTCTCGGCGATGCGCGCGGGGCGGGCCTCGGCGATCAGGAGGTTGGTCGCCAGGTTGCTGCTGCGCGTGATCATCCGCTCCACCAGCTCGCGCATCGCCACCTCTTCCCCCACGCGCCGGTAGAGATCGCGGTCGCTGTCGTCGTCCGGGCTCAACTGATATCTGCCGCCGTTCGCGATGCTGGTGAACTCGTTCCGAACGCGGATCGGCGCGTCGAACGAGAGCTCGCCGGCGCCCGCGCGGCGAAAGAGCTCCATCATCACCGGCACCTTCATCGTGCTCGCCGCGTGCATCGGCCGGTGCGCGTCGATCAGCAGCGAATCGCCCGTCTGCAGGTCCATGAACGCCACGGACACCTCCGCCGTGTCGCCCGCCGCCGCGCGGATGATCCGCCGTGTCTCCGTCTCCAGCCCTGCCATCCGGCTTGATGGGGCCGGCGAGATCGTCGATGGCGCGGCGGGGGCGCAGGCGGCCAGCAGCAGCGGCAGGGCGAGGATTCGTCTCATTGGAGGGCGCGGGGGAGCGGGTGGATGGATTCGCCAAGGTAGCCATCTACCCTGCAGCGCGGAATCCCGGCCACAGCGGGACCGGCGTTCCGCGGTGAGGCAAGGGGGGCGCGGGTGGGGGGTGAGGCAGCGGTGTCCATGGCCAATGTCCCGTGGTTGTCCCAGCGGGACGGAGAGTCCGGCGCGCGACAACCAAAAAATCAAACAACGGCGCGGGCTTTTGACCTTGTTGCCGCCCGGCGGCCCAGGCATGCCGGTTGCGGCGCAATGCCCATCATCTCGCCGGGCTTTTGATGAAGGGCCGGATCAATGCGCATCATCCCCCTTTGCCTGCTTACGGCTTGCATCGCCACGACGCACCCGGTGGCTGGCCAGCCGCGCACCACGGTCGACAGCGCGCTGGCGCTGGGTGCCGCGGGTGACGCCGCGCGTGACCGTGCAACTGCCGCGGGGCGCGACGACGCCATTCGCCTGTGGACGCAGGCCCTCGAGGTGCTCCCGCCCTCGCACTCTCCCGCGCTGACGCTGTCGCTGCGCCTTCGCCGCGCCGCTACGCACGCGGAGCAGCGCGACTTTGCCTCCGCCATGCGCGAGATGGAGGAGCTGCGGCCCCTTGCCCGTGGCATCCGGCCGCGCACCGAGGCCAGCGTCCTGCTGCAGATGGCGCACGTGCAGAAGCTGGCGGGCCGCCCCGGTGCCGCGGTGGCGCTGTATCGCGAGGCGCTGGCCATTGCCCGCGCCTCGGAAGACGACCGTCTGCTTCCCACCCTGCTGAGCGCGATGGGCGTCGCGCAGAGCGACGCCGGGCGTCCAGATTCGGCGCTGGACTACGGCCGCCGCGCCGTGGTCGCCTCCCCGGGCGCGTCGGCCGACCTGCACAGCGCGCTCAACAACCTGGGCACCCTGTTCGAGCGGCTGGGCTATCCCGACTCCGCCGCCGCCGCCTACCGCCGCGCCCTTGCCATTCCCCTCGCCGGCCGCGCCCGGGAGATGCGCGTGATCGCCATGGGCAACCTGGCCGAGGCGCTGGCCGGGCTGGGGATGCCGGATTCCGCGGTGTGGTACTACCAGGCGGCGCTGGACTCCGCGCGGCAAATGGGGCTGGCGAACGCGGCCGCCGTGCTGACCAGCAACCTGGGCCGGCTGCACGAAGCCGGTGGACGGCCGCGGGAGGCGCTGGCGGCCTATCAGGCTTCGCTGGCATCCTTGCGCGCGCAGGGCGACACCCCCGGGATCGCCGTGGCGCTGCACAACGTGGGCGGCGTCCACCTGTCGGACGGCGACCCCGACTCCGCGCTGGCCTATGTCGCCGAGGCGCGGCGGCTGTCCCGCGCCGTGGGGGATCCCTGGTCCGAAGCCGGGATCCTGGCGACGCTCGGGATGGCGCAGTTGCGGCGGAGGTCGCCCGACCCGGCAGCGGCCGCGGCGGCGTTCGACACCGCCGCCGCGCTGCGGGCGTCCGTGCGGCGGCACGGCGGCGCGGACGTTTTCCGGATGAACCTGTCCGAGCAGGCGTTCGACGGCTCCGCCGCGTGGGCGCTGGCCTGGCTCGCGCGGGCGCCGCAGGTGGGCGCCAGGCGGTCCGCGCTGGCCGCGCTGGGCGCGGTGGAGCGGGGGCGCGCGCAGGCGCTGCTGGACCTGCTCCAGGACGCGGACGCGGGCACCCACGCCCTGTTCGCCGACACCCTTCCCGGCGCCGACCTGGAAGCGCGCACCGACGCCCTGCTGCGGGAGCTTACCCGCGGCGGCACGGCCGTGGTGAGCTACCTGGCCCGGCACCCGGACACGGTGTTCGTCTGGCTGGCCACCCCCGACGGCGACGTGCGGGTGTGGCGGCAGCCCGGGTCGCTGCCGGACCTGGCCGCGGCGCTGCGCTGGACGCTGGCCGGCAGCGGACGCGGCGCGCGGGCGGCTTTCGCGGTGGAAGACTCGATGACGCTGGTGCGCCCCGCCGTGCAGCGGCTGGTGGCGCTGGGGCGCGACTCCGTGCTTGCGCGCACGGCGGCTCTGCTGCTGCCCCCGGATTTGCTGGCGCGGGTGCCGCCGGGGATGGAGGTGCTGGTCGTGCCCAACGGCGCCGTGGGGGTGGTGCCCTTTGCGGCGCTTCCCGTCGACACGCTGCCGCTGGGGGTGCGCAACCCGCTGCGCTACGCCCCGTCGCTCTCCATTGCCGCGGCGGCGCAGGCGCGCCCGGATCCGCTCGCGGCCGGGGCGGACGGGGCCGGCGCCCTGGTGGTGGGAGACCCCGCCATGCCGGTGGACCCCGGGACGGGCCAGCCCTTCGCGCCGCTGGCCGACGCCCGGGAAGAAGCCGCGGCGGTGGCCGCACGGCTGCACACCGCCGTGCTCACCGGCGCCGCCGCCACCGAGTCGGCGGTGCGCGGGCGGCTGAGTGGGGCGACGCTGGTGCACCTGGCCACACATGGCCTGGCGTACGGAACCGCGGACCGCGAGCGCGAGTCGCTGGTGGCGCTGGCGCCGGACGGCGTGCACGACGGCCGGCTGACCGTGGGGGAGCTGATGGACGACCCCGCGCTGGGGATGCACGCCTCGCTGGTGGTGCTGAGCGCGTGCGAGACCGGGGTCGGCAACCTCCGGATGGCGGAAGGGAGCGTGGGGCTGCAGCGGGCACTGCTGGCCCGCGGTGCCCGGTCGGTGATCGTCTCGCTGTGGCAGGTGCCGGACGCGTCCACGCGCATGCTCATGGAGCGGTTCTACGCACATTGGCTGGACGGCGCGCGCCCCGCCGGCAAGGCCGAAGCGCTGCGGTGGGCGCAGGAGGAGGTGCGGCGGGAATATCCCGACCCGCGGCACTGGGCGGGCTTTCAGCTGGTCGGCGCGCCGTAGCGGCCGGCCCACCCTTGATCCGGAGGACCGTTCGATGACGCGATCCACACGGGGGATGCTCTGGCTGGCACTGGCCGGGGCGACGGCCGCCGCGGTGCCAGTGCCGGTGCAGGCGCAGGGGGCGGACGGCGCCCTGCCGGCGGCCCGGGAGGTGTTCGACCGCTTCGTGGCCGCCATCGGTGGGCGCCAGGCGGTGCTGCGGCTCACCTCGTCGCGCAGCACCGTGACCACCCGCGCGCCGGACGGGGCGGTGTCGGAGGGGGAGTTCCTGAACCTGGCTCCCAACCTGGCCTGGTCGCGCATGCGCGTCCGGGGATCGGAGATCCTGAGCGGCTATGACGGCACCATCGGGTGGAGCGTGGAAGAGGGGACGGCGCGGCTGCTCACGGGCTCGGAGCTGGCGGACATGGCGGAAGAATCCATCTTCTACCGCATCCTGCACGACGACTCGCTCTTTCGCTCCGCCCAGACGGTGGAAGCGCGGGAGGTGGACGGCCGCCGCTGCTGGTACGTGCGCATGGTGTGGCGCTCCGGGCGCGAGACGGGGGAGTGCTTCGACCAGCAGACGGGGCTGCGGGTGCTGGCGGAGTACTCCCTGAAGGTCGGAGAGGGAGAGCGGATTCCGCTGGTCGAAGTGCATGGCGAGTACCGGGACTACGGCGGGGTGCTGAGCCCGTCCGTCATCCGCACGCGCGTGATGGGAATGGACCTGGTGACCACCGTTACCTCGGTGCGGTACGGGGGCGTGGACCCGGTCGCCCTGGCCCCGCCCGCGGAGGTGCGGGCGCTCGCCGCCGGGAGCCAGCGGCCCTGAGCAGGCGGATGCCCACGCGCAGACGGCTCCGCTTCGCCCTTCCGGCCGCCCTCGTCGCGGTGCTGCTGGCGGCAGACGCTGCCCGGGGGCAGGACGTCGGATACGTGGCGGAGGTGACCGGGGCCTGGACTCTCCGCACCCCCGGTGGCGCGGCGGTGCCCGTCCGCCGCGTGATGGCCGTTCCCCCCCGCGGGGTGCTGGTGCCGCCGCGCGTGCGGGCGCCTGGCGACCGGGTGCGGGTGGTGATGCGCGACGGCCGCCCCATGGAGCGCGTCTGCCCGCCGGATCGATGTGCTCCACTGGTCCTCCCCCCGCGGGTGCGCGTCAGCACCCCGGCCCAGCGGCTGGCGGCCGGGGCGGGACGGTTGCTGGCCCGCGAGCCGCGCCGCTTCGTCTCGCTCTTCAGCCGCGGGTCCGTCGCGGCGTGGCGTGACGGGGTGGCGGTGCTGAACGCGGACGGGGTGCGGCTGGATTCCCTGCTGACCGCCGCCCCGCCGGGCCGGTATGCGCTGATCTTCCGTCCGCTCGACTCCGCGGGCGGGCCGGCTGCCGCCCTGGTGGAGGCGGCGTGGGATCCAGCCGCGCCGGCGCCGGTGCCCGTGCCGGGGCTGCGGCCCGGGCTGTACGTCATGGAGGGCCATGCCCCCGGCGTGCCCGGCAGCGCCGGTACGGCGTGCGTGCTGGTGCGCCCCACGGAGGGCGCCGCGGCCGACCAGGACCGCTTTGCCCAGGCGCAGCGGCTGGTGCGCGGGTGGGGCGCCGACGCGGCGACGAACGCCGCGCGCGAGTTTCTCTGCGCCTCGCTGGACCTGCTGGCGCG
>DASTVC010000072.1:0-3777 GCA_035759295.1 Longimicrobium sp.
GGAAGACAGTCAGTGTTCCCGCACGACATAGAGAAAGTAGGGCCCCAGGCAGATCCGTCCGCCCCCACCGCGAACAAGATTGTCGCAGACCTCCCAATTGTGATCGATCAAATCCTGCTCGATCCGGCAAATGGATGCGTAGGACTGCGTTCGATACAAGACCACCATCTGATCATAGCTTTGTGCGTACGACTCACAGAAGCGGCGCTCGGGTGCCGCGGTTATCCCGATCTTGAAGGCTCGTACTCGATCACGTCGTGTCAATGCACTGACACGACGTCGCAGCGAGGATGCCACGTCATCAGGGCGTCCCGTCTCGACATCAAAAGTGATCATGGCGCTTTGTCCCTGTACAGTCCGCTGCTTTTACCGATATCCCGATAATAAACCGAATCATTAGACACAGCAAGACAAATCCTGGTTTCAAGGAGTCTTCAGGCGAGCCGCATAGAGTGCGAAAAAATCCGCATGTGGGGCTACCGAAGTGGGCGAAATGCACGTAGCTTGAAGCCGCGCAACGACCTCCATTCGGAAGGTCTGCTGGCCGGCACACCGGGGTGAGGGGACGATGAAGCTGAACGTGCTGGAGCGGATGATCCGGCTGCCGATTCCCATCACGCAGGCGTGGGACTTCGTAAGCGACCCGCGCAACCTGGAGCGCATCACGCCGCCGGAGATGGGGTTCAAGATCACCTCGCCGCTGACGGAGCGGATGTATGCGGGAATGATCATCACCTACCGCGTACGCCCGCTGTTCAAGATCGCGGTGGACTGGGTGACGGAGATCACGCACGTGGACGAGCCGCACATGTTCGTCGACGAGCAGCGCTTTGGCCCGTACCGCTTCTGGCACCACCAGCACCTGTTCCGCGAGATCCCCGGCGGCGTGGCCATGCGCGACATCGTGCACTGGGCGCTGCCCAAACGGGCCCGGGCCGTGTCGCCCTTTCTGGTCGCGCCCAGGCTGCAGGTGATCTTCGACCATCGCCGCCGCGTGCTGGAGGACATGTTCGGCGTGTACCGCGAGCCGAACCTCATCCCCTAGATCCGAATCGATGTCCACCGGAGAGCACCGCTTCTTCGACGCGCTGTACCATCCCCACGAGCTCGCCGCGCAGCCGCACCCCATGCTCACGCGCGGGGCGCTGGTGTGCGGCGTGCTCAGCCTGGGGCTCATCGCCGGCGACCTGGGGCTCAAGGCGTTCGGGCTGGGCTTTCTGGTGGCCATCGTCCCCGTCCCCATCTACGTCATCCTGGTCCTCTGGCTGGACCGGTTCGAGCCGGAGCCGCCGCTTACGCTGGTGCAGACCTTCGCCTGGGGCGCCACGGTCGCCGTGTTCGTGGCGCTGATGGTGAACCTGCTGAGCACCGAGGTCCTGAGCGCCGTGGCCGGACCGCGAGCGGGGGAGCTGTTCGCGGGGCTGGTGACGGCGCCGGTGGTGGAAGAGATGGCCAAGGGCTTCGCGCTCTTCGTGCTGTTCCGCGAGCTGAAGGACGAGTTCGACGGCGTGGTGGACGGCGTGGTGTACGCGGCCATGGTGGGGCTGGGCTTCGCCATGATCGAGAACGTGCAGTACTACGGCCAGGCCATCGCCGAGGGGCACGACAGCTCGATGACGACCTTCTTTCTTCGGGGGATGCTGTCGCCCTTCGCGCACCCGCTGTTCACCAGCATGTTCGGCATCGGGCTGGGGCTGGTGCGCGAGCGGCACGGCGAGGCGCGCAGCTGGGCGGCGCCGTTCCTGGGATTGACGGTGGCCATTGCGCTGCACTCGCTGTGGAACCTGGCGGCCACCTTCGACGGCTGGTTCTTCGCGCTGTACCTGCTGGTGATGCTGCCGGCGTTCATCGGCGTGCTGGCGCTGATCTACTTCTCCCTGCACCGCGAGAGCCGGGTGCTGCGCGAGCACCTGTCGCCGCTGGTGGGCGACGGCGTGCTGTCCGACAGCGAGCTGGAGTGCCTGTGCGCGGTGCGCCGCCGCATGAGCGCCAGCATGGAGGCGTACCGTCGCGGCGGGGTGGAGCGGTGGAAGGCGCGGCGCGAGCTGCACCGCGTGGCCAGCGAGCTGGCGTTCCACCGCTGGCGCGTGCTGCGCGGCCTGAGCCACGGCCCGGAAGCCGATGCCCGCCGCGAGGCCGAGTACGTGCGCCGGTTGTGCGAGCTGTACGAGCACGGGCGGGGTGACGGTGAACGGGTGACGGGGTGACGGGGTGACGGGTGTGACGGCGGATTGAGGGCGCGTCGTCGGCCGGGTTGGTCGCGTGGCCCACCACGGGTTGGAAACCCGCGGCTAAGACGGCCATAAGCCCGGTCTTTGCTCGTTCCTCGCAAAACCGGGCTTCAACCGCTCGCGCGGGCTATCCCCGTACTCCGTGGATGGGAATCGTCGCGCAACGGTTCGATTTCCGTCGATTTTCCATACGCGCCAGCCTTGGACGACCCGAGCAGGTGAAGCCCCGCCGGGCGAGCTCCGCGAGCCCAGGGCGGGGCTTATGGCATTTCCAGCCGCGGGCTTTAGCCCGTGGTGCAGGGGCCGGGCGCGGACGCCGTTGGAATCTCCTCGAATCCCCCCCCGCCATCCGTTCGTCTGGCCTAACTCCATCTTCCGCGCTACTTTCGCGCTTCGACGGCGATTCGCCGTCCGTCTCCATCCGCCGAAAATCCGAACTGAAGGTCCGATGTACCTGAAGTCCGCCCCAGGGCTGTTGCTGCTCGCGCTGAGCGCCGCGTGCTCGTCCGGCCGCCAGCCGGTCGCGTCCGTGCCGGCGCCCGCGCCGCTCCCCGCCCAGGCGCCGGCCGCGCCCGTGCTGGAGACGGTGACGCCCGTGGACGAAGGGCTGGAGCTGCGCGGCGCGCCCTCGCTGGTGGGCGCCGACCTGCTGGGCAGCGCGCAGTACGACCTGCCGGTGGTGCCCAACGAGTGGGTGCGCACGGAGCTGGAGTTCCTGGTCAACCAGCGCCACGAGGTCGTCGGTGGGTGGCTGCGGGCGGCGGACCGCTACGACGAGTGGGTGCGCGACGTGTTCGCCTCGTACGGCATTCCCCGCGACCTGCACCACCTGGGGATGATCGAGAGCGGCTACCGGGCGACAGTCCGCAGCCACGCCGGCGCGGTGGGGATGTGGCAGTTCATGCCGGCCACGGGGCGCGGGATGGGGCTGCGCATCGACACGCTGGTGGATGAGCGGATGGACCCCATCCGCGCCACGCACGCCGCCGCGCGCCACCTGCGCTACCTGCACCGGCAGATGGGCGGCGACTGGGCGCTGGCGGCGGCGGCGTACAACGCGGGCGAGGGGCGCATCAACCGGGCGATGGGGCGCTACGGGGCCACGGACTTCTGGGACGTGGCGGCGCGCGGAAACCTGGCGCAGGAAACGCGGCGGTACGTGCCGCGGTTGTACGCGGTGACCATCATCGCCAAGGACCCGGCGCGATTCGGATACCCGGCGCCCGACCCCGCGGGACGGCGGTTCGCGTTCGACAGCATGCGGGTGGACCTGGCCACGCCGCTGTCGGTGCTGGCGCAGATCGGCAACGTGCCGGTGAATGAGCTCCTGGACCTGAACCCGCACCTGTTCCGGCAGATTGCGCCGCGCAACTACTGGGTGTGGGTGCCGCTGGGCCAGGGCGCGCCGCTGCAGCAGGCGTTCACCGCGTCGGAGTTCCGGCAGCGCGGCGGATTCGGCGTCTACCGCGTCCGCGAGGGCGAGTCGCTGGCGCGGCTGGCGGAGCTTTCCGGCGTGCCCGCGGACCGCATCCGCACGATGAACCTG